>NZ_JBYVMF010000006.1:183067-240683 GCF_058145095.1 Pseudomonas sp. MDV22-iso1 | reverse complement strand
CTTGAATCCCCTCACCACATGAGTCCCCCATCACATGAATCCCCTCACCACTTGAATCCCCCACCACTTGAATCCCCCACCACATGAATCCCCTCACCACATGAATACCCCACCACATGAATCCCCTCACCACATGAATACCCCACCACCTGAATCCCTTGGACACCTGTATCCCGTTACCACAAAAACGCCTTTTCACAGGGACTTGACGATCGGAAATCGATATTTCTGTATTCACAATTTTTTCACCATCGCCAACCACCGACTAAGCTTCAGACAAGTCCGATCAATCTGCGTGAATGGATCAGTCGACTATGGGCGCGTTATGGCAAACCGATTCGAGTAAAACCGTGGTCCAGACTGAAGCTGTGGATGATGCGCCGCCACCTGAAAAACCCCGTGGCACCAAGCATGGGTGGAAGGCCTTTTGGTTGTTGGTATTGATTATCGCCATCGTCCTTGGGCTCGCTGCTGCCAAGGAAATGCGCACGTCAAAATTCCAGTCCAGGGAAGTCAGCAAGTTTGCCGCCACCCTCAATTACGACCTGCAACCCGGCCCCAGCGATGCCATTCGCTACCCCGGCGCCGGTCCGTTTGATTTGCGCTTGGGCTACAGCTCGCTGAGCGACTTTCTGCCGCGCCTGATCAAGCGCGATTACGTGGTGCAATCGCAAACCCGATTTTCCCAAGCGTTGATGGACTACAGCGGCAAAGGCTTTTTCGTGCCCTATGCGGAAAAAATCCAGGCGGGACTGTCGATCACCGATTGCCGTGGGTCACCGCTGTATCAATACAAATACCCGCAGCAGCTCTATTCCAGCTTCGAGGCAATACCGCCGGTGGTAGTGAACAGTCTGCTGTTTATCGAAAACCGCTTCCTGCTCGACCCCCGCCAGCCCCTGGCCAACCCTGCCGTGGATTGGCCACGGTTCGGCATGGCGGCGTGGTCTCAAGTGGCAAAATTGCTGCACATGCCTGGGCAGTCGGCCGGTGGCAGTACCCTGGCCACGCAATTGGAGAAGTACCGGCACTCGCCCGACGGCCTGACGGTGTCGGGCGCGGAAAAGATCCGGCAAATGATTTCCGCCACCGTCCGCGCCTATCAGGCGGGACCGGACACCCTCGTGGCGCGGCAGAATGTGGTGCGTGACTACCTCAACAGCGTGCCCCTGTCAGCCGTTCCGGGCCATGGCGAAGTGCATGGCATGGCGGAAGGGTTACGCGTCTGGTACGGCGCCGACTTCAACACGGCCAACGAAACCCTGGCCAGCACGGCAACGGACCCGAAAACCATGGCGGCGAAGGGCCTGGCCTTGCGCGAAATGCTGTCGCTCATGATCGCCCAGCGGCGCCCTTCCCATTACCTGACCAAGGGTCACGATGAGCTGGCCAACCTTACCGACAGCCACATCCGCCTGCTCGCGCTGAATAATGTGATCGATGCCCCACTGTCGGCCGCCGCGCTGGCCAGCAAAGTGACCTATCGCGATTGGGCGACGCAGCCCACTATCCAGCCGATCGAAACCAACAAGGGCATCAGCGTGGCGCGCAGTCGCCTGGGCGGCCTGCTCAATCGTCCCCTGTACGATCTTGACCGTTTGGACCTGTCCGCCACCAGCACCCTGCAAGGCGATCTGCAAACCCGGGCCACCGAATACCTCAAGCACCTCGCGGACCCGGTCTTTGCCGCGCAGATCGGCTTGATGGGCGAGCGCCTGCTGACCCCCACCAGCACCACCCAGGTACGTTACAGCTTCACCTTGTTCGAACTGACCCCCGACGGTTCGCGGGTGCGGGTACAAACCGACAGCACCGACCAACCGTTCGACATCAACGAAGGCAGCAAGCTGGAGCTCGGCTCCACGGCCAAAATGCGCGTGATGACCACTTACCTGCAAATCATCGCCGAGCTGCACGATAAATACGGCGCAATGACCGTACCGGAACTCAAGAAACTCGATGTACCGGACCAGGACCGTCTGAGCCGCTGGGCCATCGACTATTTGATCCAGAATAAAGACCGCAATTTGCAAACCATGCTCGGCGCCGCGCTGGATCGTAAATACTCCGCCAGCCCGGGCGAGGCGTTTTTCACTGGCGGCGGGCTGCACACGTTTAACAACTTTCGCAAAGAGGACAACGGCCGACTACCCACTCTGCGTGACGCCCTGCGCGAGTCGATCAACTTGCCGTTCATTCGCCTGATGCGCGACCTGGTGCGCTATGCCACCTACTCCGGCCCAAACAACAGTGCCGAATTACTCAAGGATGATCGCGACCCGAGACGCCAGGAATACCTCGCCTCGTTCGCCGACCGCGAAGGCACTTCGTTTCTGCTGAAGTTCTGGAAAAAGTACAAAAACAAAGACACCCAGGCGCGACTGGAGACCTTCCTCGACAGCATTCGCCCGACCCCGATTCGCATGGCTGCAGTGCATCGTTACCTGCTGCCACAAGCCAGTCAGGAAAGCTTCAACGCCTTTGTTCGCGCACACCTCAAAGGTGCCAAGCTCACCGAGAAGCTGACCGATGAACGCCTTGAGCGACTCTATGAGAACTACAGTCCCGGCGCCTATGACCTGCCGGACCAGGGCTTCATTGCCAAGGTTCACCCACTGGATCTATGGCTGATGGGCTACCTGCTGAACAACCCGGATGCCAAGTGGAGCCAGATCGTCAAAGCCAGCCAGTTCGAGCGTCAGGAAGTCTACAGCTGGCTGTTCAAGAGCCGTCACAAAGGCGCCCGCGACAGCCGCATTCGTACCATGCTGGAAATCGAGGCGTTCCTCGACATTCATCAGCGCTGGCAGAAAGTCGGCTATCCGTTCGACCACCTCGTGCCGTCGCTGGCCACCGCCATCGGCAGCTCCGGCGACCGCCCGGCCGCGCTGGCCGAGTTGATCGGCACCATCCTCAACGACGGTGTACGGATGCCGACCTTGCGCATCGACACCCTGCACTTCGCCGCGAACACACCCTATGAAACCAGGCTGATCAATGACCCGGACGTCGGCAAACGGGTGATGCCTTCCGAAGTCGCGACAGCCATGCGCGAGGCCTTGTCGCAGGTGGTGGATGCCGGTACCGCCAAACGCGTCTCCGGCAGTTTCATCACGCCCGATGGCAAACCGTTGGCGATGGGCGGCAAGACCGGGACCGGGGATAACCGTATTGAAGCCGTCGGCTCGGGCGGGCGAATTCTCAGCTCGAAATCGATCAACCGCACCGCGACTTTCGTCTTCTACATCGGCGACACCCATTTCGGCACCTTGACCGCGTTTGTGCCGGGACGTACTGCCGAAGCCTTCAAGTTCACCTCGGCGTTGCCGGTGCAGGTGCTCAAGGGCATGGCGCCGATTTTGACGCCGTATCTGCAACCGGGCAGTGCTTCGCAATGCCACCCCGTGGAGGGTTCGTCCGTGGCGGCAGCCCATCCGACTTCGTGACCCGGTATTGTCCGGTAGCAGGTGGTATTCCGTTATTTTTCAGATTCGATTATTCAAAGGTTTGCCCGCACCAAACCCCGGTTTAGCGCAGGTATTCAGGCTTTTTTTTTGAGCCCCGACAGATAGGCTGATCCTTCTTAAAACGATCAAGGATGATTGCCATGTCTGACGCCCCCTCGCCTGCCCAAACCACCGACAAAGGCCGGCACTACACGTTCATCGAGAACACCCTCCGTGACCCGTTCAAAACCGCCACCGTCGGCAGAGCCAAGGCACTGAGTGCCACAGCCCTGAACATGGAGCCGTGGTACCGCACGGTACCCAGCGCTCTTCACGACTCGCTGAAAGCCGCCAACCTCAAAGCCTGGAGTTCTCAGAACCAGGTCGACAAACTGTTCGAACAACTGCAGGACGTTCATTCCTTTGCTGCGCCCCTGCTTCAGGCAAAACTCAAGGAAAAATACGGCATCACCGATGACGTCAAGACGACGTACTTGCGCCTGTACCTTCCCAAAAACCTGCCGTGGTACACGATCAATCTCTCGAACGGTGTCACCACGCGAACCGTTTCGCTGCTGGATGCAGCGCTGCACAACTTCGCAAAAAACGAAACGGTCGATACGGGCTCGGAATTCATCAGCAAACCCGACCAACGCGGACACTTCGATGTTCTGCCGATAAGGCACAAAATGACCGTCGGACAGTTTCAGGCGCTGTGCCGGGAACTGGACATCGGCGCGCGGTACAAAGCGCACCTCGAAAGCGTTCTGCTGCCCGGTGAACCCGTGGCCGAAGCCGTGATGAAACTCAAGGTCACCAACAGCCAGAAAGACGCACTCGCCGTCGCCGCGCAACTGGCGTTAACCACCGGGGATATCCAGTACGACGTTTACAAACTGGTGCTGGACCTGACAAAGGAGGCACCTCAACTCCTGCTTAACGGCAGACAAATGCTGTGCTGCGACCTCTCGATGATGGAGACCCGTCTGACCGGTATTGTCCTGCTGATTCCTGCCATCAAGGACAGTCGAGGCATTCGACGGCTCATCGCCTATGTGCCCCATGACCCGGATCACCCGCTCAAGGAATATGAATCAACAGACGCCTTCATGACCGAGCTGACGCGCCAACTGCGCGAAAACAAGATCGGCGCATCTTCGAAGCAGACCTACCGACAATTCTTCAGCCAGTTCGTGGATCAACAGCAACGCGGGCACTTTTTTGCAGACCTCGACCAACGTCTTTCCAGCGTCAAATGGCATCAAAAAGAGGATGCAACGGATCAGCGCCCAACGTGGCGTGAGGAACCGGTGACCCGCCCGCGCCTGCAATTCCAGCACCTGCCGCTTACCCGGGATTTCTGGACACACACCTACCAGCAAAAACTCAACAAGGTCCTCAACGACGCACGGGAAATCGCTGTGTCCACTGATGACACCGACAGCAAAGCGCGTTGGGCCTGGTGGGATAATTTCAAAAAAATCGTGTCCGACATCTTCAATGTTGCGCTGTTGATCGCCACGCCGTTCGTGCCGGGAGTGGGCGAGATGATGATGGCCTACACCGTTTATCAGCTGACCAGTGACGTCATCGAAGGGCTCGTCGATCTGGCGGAAGGCCTTGGGCTAGAAGCGGCCGAGCATGTGATCAGCGTGGTGACGGATGTCATCCAGCTGACAGCCTTCGTTGCAGGTGCGCAAATAGGCAGCGCGTTCAAGCTCAAACTGTCGCCGCTGGTCGATGGAATGAAACGGGTCAAGCTGCCTGATGGCAGAGAGACGCTGTGGCATCCCGATCTGGTGCCCTACGAACGCTCGGACTTCACATTGCCCGTTAATTCGACACCCAACGAGATCGGCCTGCATCAAAACGCCAACCACTACATCCTGCCGCTGGAAGGCAAGGTGTATGTCGTCGAGAAGGCCTCGAACGAGACGAGCTCCAACACGCACCGCATCAAGCATCCCACTCGCCCCAATGCCTATTCACCCAAACTGGAACATAACGGTCACGGTGCCTGGGTGCATGAGGCAGAAAATCCGGGGGATTGGCGAGGTGAAACCCTGATGCGCCGTCTGGGTCACCGCGTCGATCGTTTTTCGCCCACGCAGCTGCAACAGATCCGCATCAGCAGCGGCACGGAGCAACCTGTGTTGCGCCGCATGCATATCGAACAGGCTGCACCGTCGCCGATACTGACGGACAGTATCAAGCGCTTCAATGCGTATGACGAAGCCCAGGCACGTCAAAGCGAGATAGGCGCAGAGCTGTACGAGGCCAGTGAAGAGTCAACCAATGCACACGTCGGCTTGCTTCGGCAAACGTTCCCGGACATGCCCCTCACCCTCACCGAAACACTCCTGGCTAACGCCAGGCCGGCCGAACTGCAGCGAATGACCGATGAGAATCGACTGCCGCTCAGAATCAAATCCCTGGCCCGCGAAGTGAATTTCGAAGCCGCCAATGCGCGCGCCTATGCGGGATTTTATCGCGACGACATGATGACTCCGGGTACAGAGAAACTGGCGCTCAACACGCTCCAGTTCAATAAGGACATCTTCGGCGATTTGCGTCTGGAAGTGCTGGACGGCACCGATGGTGAAACGCTGCGCAGCAGCATCGGCCCGGAAGAGGCTTCGACGGTTCGGCGGCTGATCAGGGATGAGCAAGGTAAATACGAAGTGCGCGACGGCGCGAACACAACACTTTACGGCACCAGCAACTTCTACGAATCGATCCTGCGCGCCCTGCCTGACGATCGGCGTGCGGCACTGGGCTATCAACGAGGTCAGGGAAGCCAGTTAAAACTGTGGATAATGGAGAAAACCGCGCCAGCGGCCGAGCGCCGAACCGTGATGGCAGAACCACCCATTCGCCCGGTGGCCTCTGTCGAAACCGAGAAGCTGGTACGCGGATGGCCCTGGTTTTTCGAACCGACAACCCCGCAGAAACGGGTCAGGAACCTGTATCCGACATTGAGCGAGCAGGAGGCGACTACGTTCGTTGAGGCCTTGCGCGCCAAGGGTGATCCGGAGCAGGGCATTGACCGGCTCAGCGAGGAATTGGAGGCATTACGCAGTACGCTGCAAAAGTGGCGTCAAGATCAACATCCTTCCATGGATAGCTCGGATGTAGTGGTGCCCACCAACAACTTTCGCGACTTTATGGACAATGGCGGACGTCACTTGCATGACCGGCTTCTTGAATGTTTCCAACGCAAAAGCGAGGCATTCGGCGAGCGCAGCGTCCACCCGGATGCCGGCTATACACTGGATTTGTCCACCGACCTTCCCGGTCCCAACCTCGATCGCTGGTGGAAGGACCTGCGTGAGCAACCCGGTATCAACAAATACCTCGACCAAGTGACTGTGCTTAACATGGACAACGTCCGGTTTTCCCCTGGCAGCGATGGCCTGTTGAGCGACTTCCCGCAGATTCGTCATTTGAGCGCCCGCTACAGCGGCCTGACCGAACTGCCGACTGGCATCGGCAAGATGCGTCTGCTCGAAACCTTGCGCCTGTCAAACAACCGCATCAAGTTGACTGCCGAATCCGCCGGCCAGTTGAGAGACCTCACACGCCTGCAAACCCTGAGGCTTGACGGCAATCCTTTGGTGCAGCCGTTGGATGTCGGGCGCATGCCCAGGCTGAAAGTACTGAGCCTGAGTACGACCGGGCTGGACGCTTGGCCGGAACACCTGTTCAAGGATGGGGTTAACGCAAAATCCCGTCCCCGCGGATTTCATCTGGACCTGCGAGGCAGTCCGATTACAAACCTGCCCGAAGTCGTGCCGGGATCTGATCATGCATTGATCGTGGCTCGAACACGTCTCGATACCAAAAATCTGTCCATCACCGATCGAAGTCGCCTGGGAAGCTATCGCGAATCGGTAGGCCTGGCTTTCGAACAAACCTATGACCGGGTTGCGACTGATGAAATCAGCTACTGGCGGTCGTTACCGGACGACTCGCAAATGTTCAGCGCCTCCACCGGTGTCGGCACCTATCGGGTTGAGTCCTGGCACGATTTGGCGGCGGAACACGGTTCCGAGGATTTTTTCAAAGTGATCCGCAAACAGAGAGTGAGCGAGGACTATAAGCATCCTGAATCGCGAAAACAGCTGACCAGGCGAGTGTGGCAGATGATCGAAGCCGCCGCCCTGGACGCCGACTTGCGCAGGGAACTGTTCGAAATGGCCCGTCAGCCTGAAACCTGTGGTGATGCCGGATCGCAACTGTTCAACAACATGGGCATAAAAATACTGGTATCCAAGGCGCGCGCGGAGTCGACGTCGGCGCTGGACCTTGAAACAAGCCTGGTCAAACTGGCCAAACAAACGGCTCGCCTGGAACAAGTGGGGAAACTTGCCAGAGAAGAGATCGTCTCTCAGCGCGAAACAAGCCAACGCATACCGCCAGTTCCGAATTATCACGCACCGGACGACGTGGAAATTCACTTGGCGTACGAGACGGGATTGGCCAAACGCCTGGACTTGCCTTGGCAGTCTGAAGGCTTGCTGCATCGGAGCACGGCGCGCGTCGACGATAAAATGATCGACCTCGCTTACAACAAGATTATTAAAGGCGAAGAAGGCGACGGATTGATCAACCAGATGCTTGAGTCATTCGAGAATCCGTTCTGGGAGCAACATTTGCAAGCCAACCATCCGACGGCGCTAGAGACGCAAAAGCGCCTGTTCGAATCGAAACACGAGCAGATCGAAGACTTGCGAATAGCCCAGGAAGCCTGGGCGCGCGAAACGGATGTAACGCAATTGGCCTTGCGCAAAAAAACCCTCGAAGACCTGGCAGAACAGCTGGGGGTTGCACAAAGCGAAGTGTTTACCGGAGAAGAAATGAGCGCGCCGCTGTATCAGCGCCTGATATCTGAGCTGGACGCCACACGGAATGTTCCGGCCAGACAACTGACCCGTGAAGCGATGGCAAAAGCAGGCATTTGACCGCAATTGGGCAGTTCGCCAGAGACTGCCCCTACGTCAGCCCCGAGTGTCATCCACTCGGGGCTGATTGTTTGTCTGCCACGTTGTTCAGCCCACTTCCGAATCCCAGATGACCGTGACATTGCCCGAGTAACTTCGGGAAACGCCCGGATGAAGCATGTCATTCACTGCTTCTCGGGCCACTTCGAAATGCAGCGTGCCGGGTTTCTGGTCTACGTAGAAACCCGCCTGAAACAGCTCGGTACCCACACCATCACGACGCAGGCTTCGACGAGTCACCGCTTGTCCCAATCCGTCCGTCAATCCACCTGGCAAAGTAACCCCAACCTCCAGCGGCACGGCGTGACCGGAAATCGGTTCCCACAGTGCACAGTTAATGCCGCTGACATACTGGCATTGCAGGTTCATCTTGAAGCGGCTCGACGCGGAAATATTGAACGTCTGATCGCGAAACAGACGCGTGGGTTTACGCCCCTCAGACAGCCAGGATTGCCAACCGCCTTGGGGCTCCAGGATGACGCGGTTGGCACCCGGGGGAATGTCGACTTTGAGCGTATGCGAGACAATCAGACGAAAGTTCATGATCAACAGATTGTCTGCCGGGATCATGACGTCGCCCATGTCGAAGTCCTGACCCGGGCCTACGGTGTACGTCACGGTGCCGGTGTATTCGCCCGAACCCATTTTCAACGGATCAGGGGTGCGTAACTCGTAGGCATAGACGAAATACAGGTAACGCATGGCCATCGGAATGTCGAATTTCGCCTTTTTACTGCACATCCCGGCGCCTTCGGGGACTTTCCAGAAGCTGTTGTAACCATGCCAGCCAGAGGTGTACATCCCCACGCCCTGGCAGGGCGCTGGTGCATAGAGCCAGGCGCCACCTTCCCACAATTCGTCCCACCACCCTCCTTCGGTAATCTCATGAACGGCAAGGGGCAAACCCAACTCATGACCAATGCCCGCGATTCTCAATTGTAAGGTCGTGGTTTCGCCCGACGTGTGGGTGACCGTGACGTCTCGCCAGCTGGAGGGGACTTTCGCCATCCCTCCCTGACGCGGATCGGCATGATTGGCCTTGATGGGCGCATTGGCGGTAAACGGAATACTCGCGATCAGACTGAACAGCCCCGCCGACTCGCAGGCTTGCGGCGCCTGGCGACAAAACCCTTCCGAGGGCGTCTGATTCTTGAACTGGTTTTTGTGCGGGTTCGCCGGGTCCGGTTGAAACGTGGCTTCAATGTTATGTATCTCCGCCCGCGCCGCGACTGCAAACAGTCCTGACAGCAAGCCGATGCACAGGCTACGACTGCAACGTTTGACGTATTTTCTGTTGAACACACTCATTGTCTTGCATCCCTGGTGCGGTATCTGAACTCCGGTGCCGGCATCCCCTACTCCCCCGGCGCCCTGGCACTGAACAACAACAGGACGTTGCCGCTGTAGTCCCCTGGCCGATAGCCCCCGACCGGCTTTACCGGCTCGATTTCCAGTGGCACCCGGATGCCCGCGGCCGCGTCGGCCGCCGACACGACTTGCCGGGGGGCAATATCAGGGCTCAACTCCACACCGTTGAAACTGACCCGCAACGCGATGTCGTCGCTCGGCCTGCCATTGGACAGGTAGGGCGTGGCCTCCAGGCGGGCTTCAATCGCGCTGGTGTCATGGCGCACATCGAAGTTCTTGCGCACACTGCTCAGGGTCGAGGTCGGATGGTCCCAGTGCAGTCGCTGTGGCCGGTGTATCCAGTCGGCTTCAGCCGGGATCAGGTAAAACGAACGGCTCGGGATGGTCAGGGACACCTCGAAGGTGTGCTCTTCCCGGGCCGCCCATGTCAACGAGCCCGTCAGTACCGTCATTGCCGTCAGCACGACGGCGGCGCATTGCTTGATCATGTTCGTTACCCGTTGCGTCAATGAATAGCCGGTCTAGCGACTGACAATCTTCAGGTCTTTTTTGCGGTCGCCTTCGATCAGTTTGAACCGGTACTCGCGCCCCTTTTCCTTATCGAAGCCAAAGACCTTGCCGGCCATGACGTGGTGTTTGGTGGTCGCGCCACAGTCGCTTTCATTGCTCAATGAACAGCTTTTGAATTCATCGACAATCACCACGGTATTGCCGTTATTGCGCAACTCGTAACGATTGTCGGTTTCATTGATGACGCTCTCGAACCGTGCGTCCTTGGGCCGAACGAAGAACACGGTGCCGAACCCGGTCATCACATTGACCCCCGCCGACAGGTTCTTTTTGTAGTCCTCGCGCTCTTCGCTACTGACCAGGGACTCGTCTTCCTTCTCCGGCACCACCGGCACGAACCGCACACGGAAGTAGCGTTCGCGGTCCCGCTCGCCCATGTACAACAGGCGCGTGCCCTGCATGCCCTGGGCCGGGACGATCAGCCGCGCGGGGCTTGCCATCACGCCATTGCGCGAGGCGCCGTCGGTGGCGGTCTCGACCGGGACCTCCTTGGGCGTGCCGTCGGCGTCGTAGACGATTTCCAGCACGTTGACCTTGACGAAAGCGGTGCTGTCGCCGCTGTTGAATACCCGTTTCAGGTAGGTACTTTTATCCGCATCCAGATAGTCATACACGGTGCCGACATTGATCTGCGGCCCGGCGTTCGCCGGCATGCAAAACACGCTGAGCAACCCCAGCAAACACACTCGGTTCATGGTTTTCAATCCTGTGAAAAATGTGAAAGAACTGACCGCAACGGTCATACGTCCGAGTCCCAGATAATGGTGATATTGCCGCTAAGCGTGTCGGTGAAGCCGGGGCGCAACAGGAAGTCGATGGCAGCTCGGCGCATCTCGAACCTTAGCGAGCCGGCCTTGCGATCCAGATAGAACCCGGGTTGAAAGGGGCCGGCCCAAGTGTTGTACCGCAACGGTTGCTGCTTGACTGGCCCCCCGTCGACTCCCGTAATGCCATCGGGCAGCGTGAGGAATGTTTCCACCTCGGTGACATTGCCTTGGGGGCTGCCCAGCTTGCAGGCAGTGCCACCGGTCGAGTTGCACAGCATCATGACTTTGAAGCGCGACGACGCCGACAGGTAAAACAGTTGGTCGCGGTAGATCCTGGTGGGTTTGCGACCGCCATCGATCCAGCGCTGCCAACCGCCCTCGGGTTCCAGCGCCACCTTGTTGCCGCCCGGTGGCAGATCGACTTTCAGGGTGTGCTGTACGTCGAGGACGAAGTCCAGGGTCAGGCTGCCGTCGTTTGGAATCATCAGCGATCCCAGATCGATATCGGCGCCGGGGCCCACGGTGTAGGAAATGGCACCGGTATAAAGCCCGCTCGACATGCCCAAGGGGTTCGGCGTGCGTAACTCATAGGCGATGTCGAGGGTGTCAAAGTAGATGGAGGGAATGGGGTAGGCAGCCACCTTCACACAGAATGCCTCCACAGGTGTTTTCCAGAAAAATCGATAGTAATTGTCGCCATATGCCCCCATACCGCTGTACTGACAGGGTGGCGACGCATAAACCCAACTGCTACTGGTCCATAGCTTTTGATGGCCTTCCAGCGGGTTCGTTACCCCAACCAGGTTGGCGGCTGTATCGCTCAGAACAAATGTGGAGCCAGCACCGGTGATGCGCACTGCAACGGTCTCTGTTTGCTGCGTTTCGGCATTGGTGACGGTCAACCATCGCCAGTTGGCCGGCATTTTCAGTCCGATGCTTTCGCCGGTCGCGATCGAGCGACTGGAGTTGAACCGAACCGGCAGCTGGATACTGAACATGTTGTTGTCGGCACATTCGCTCGGATAGCTCGCGCAATACCCACTGTTCGGTGTTTTGTTGAGAAATTCATTTTTGTTCGGTTGCGAAGGATCGGGCTGAAACAACGCCCTGATTTCCCGATTCGCCGCCTCCGCCGAAGGCAGACTCAATGCCAATAACAACCCCAGGCAGCACGTGGACTTTTTCATAGGATCAACCCGCCTTCTGTTCGGTAAACGTGACGTCCGCCAAGGTGTCCGGCGTGCAGCGCAGATCACCGATCATCAGCACATTGTTTTCACTGCGGTGACGGCTCGCGTCGAGGCGGAACTGACACAGCAACTGATTGCCCTGGCGCACTTCCAGGGTCGGCGAGCCGGCGTTCATTTCCATCGAGAAGAAACCATCGACTTCGGTTACCCCCCGGCTGGCGTGGTTGATCACGTGATGGCCCTTGAGCGGCTGCCCTTTGGCATCGATCAGCCGGCCGAGCACGGTCAGGGTTTTCATCACACGGATCTTGCGATACTCCACCCCGCCCTTGTTCAGGTGATAGCGGGTGCGTGCCGGCTCGATGGTCGCCGCCGGTACGTGGTTGCCCTCGAAGTCGAAACTCACCGAGCTGTTCTGATACGCGGTGATCGGGATGAAGTTACGCCCCGGCCTCAACGCCGCGCTGCCGCCGCTGTAGTCGTCGGCGCGCAGGGCAATGTCATCGATGTCCGATTCCACATCGACAATCAGGCCCGCGCCGCGCATCTCGTACTGGCTGGTCAACATCATTTTTTCGCCGCCGATGGCCAGGGTGCTGTCCAGGTTCAGGCCACCGGTGAAGTTGCCGTTGTAGGACGAGCGCTGAACAAAGCCATCGCCATTGATCTGGTCGGTGCGGAAGTTCGCCAGGCTGGACAGGCCGACGCCATATGTGTCGGTGAGCGCGGTGACCGAGACGCTTTGCAGTACGTGATCTTTCAGATCCTTGCGCCAGCCGATCGAACCGTTGTTGTCGCGACCGCCGTCCCGCGCCGTGCGCGAGCCGATGCTGCCGGTGATCTGCTGGCCGGGTGCGCCCAATGCCAGGTTGACGCTCAGGTCGACACCGCGATTGCGCGCGCTGCCGCTGCTGTAGCTGCCGGGCCGATCGAACAGCGACAGCCGCCAGTTGCCATCGCTACCGAACAACGTGGTGCGCTGGTTCCAGCCCAGGTCCAGACCGACACCTTCAACGTTGCCTTCGCTGTGGGACACCCGGGCATTGATCGAACTTTTGCTGCTGAGCCTATGATTGAGCGCCAGGGATGAGTTGCTGGTCTCGCCGACAAACACATTGCGCTGGCGTATCCGCGTGCCGTCCGGCAGGGTTTCGTAGAGGTTGGTGGTGTCCAGCCAGCTGCGGTTGTGGCTGATCACGATGCTGCCGGCGCCATAGTTATAGAGGCTTTGCAGATCGAGGCCGGTGCCATGATCCTGCGTCTGATAGACGTTGGCGTACAGGCTGAGGTGGTTGGCCAGGGTCCAGTCGATGGAACTGCCGTATTGCAGTTTTTCGCGAATCTGCCGCGCCGACAGCCCGAGAATCACCCGCGGGTGCATCAGGTAGTTGACCGAGGCGCCTGCCGTGGGGCTGCCGCTGGATTGTTGATCCCAGTTGCTCAGCAGCTTGCTTTCTTCTCCGGCGAACAGGTTGTAGCGCCAACGATCGTCGAGGTTGCGCCAGTTGTTGGGCTTGTACACCAACTCCTGGGTGGTGGAGGTGATCTGGCCGTCTTCGACCAGGCGCACTTCCACTTCGTAGATGCCGCCCGGCAGTGGCCGGGTGTCGAGGGTCTGCAAACCGGCGGGCACCGACTGGGTGTTGATCAGCAGACCGTCGCGATAGATCTCCACCGAGCCCTGGCGATTGGCCGTGACGTAGATCGGGTAGACGCTGGGCATCGGGCTGTTGATCGCCAGGCTGTCGGAGCTGCCGTACATGACGCCGACGGCAGTGTCGGGGCTGGTGCCAAACGTACGCGGTTGGCGGGTCAGCCCTTCGGAATTGGGGGTGAAATAGCCCAGGCGCAGGAAGCTGCCTTGCAGTTCGCGCTGGGTGTAAAGCTCATGGACCGCGTGATAAAGCTTGTCATCGGGACCGCCGAGGCGGGCCAATTGCATGTTGAACGTCTGGCTCCAGTTGCCCAGGCTTGCGCTGGCTTCGAGGCCATAGCGTCCGCCCAGATCCTGATCCTGGCCACCGTTGAGGTTGAGCTGGTTACGCACCATCAAACCGCTACTGCCGCCCAGAGGCTGATCGAAGTAACGTTTGGCTTGCACATCGCGCTCAGCGTTTTCGGTGAGGATGGAGACCAACGAGCTTTCCAGGTTGTAGTGCACCGCCAGCACCTGATCCGGACACGTGCCGGTGCAGTTGCCCAGTGGCACGCCTGGTTTGAGGTAGCTCGCCCATTTTTCCCGTTCGGCGGGGCTGAAACGGTTTTCGCTGGTGTCGGTGAATTCGAGCAAGGTAATGCGATCATCGCGAGACAGCACCACCATCGCTTCCCCCAGTGGCTGCTGATCGAGCTCCACCCGAACAGCCAGAGGGACATCAAAGAAATGCTCTTCGAAATCCGCCGGCAGACCTTTGGCCTGGGCCAACAGGCTTCGCGGTGTCGTTCCGGCAGAGGAAACCGGAGCCGCCGCTACACTGGCACAAAACAGCAGCGCAAGCGCCGCCGCGATGGGTGTCATCGGGAACATGAACTCTTTCTCTGATTACGAACTCATTGAAATCCGACGGAGCAAACACTGCTGTTTGCCCCCTCGGGTGACGCGAACTTGAACAGTCAGCGTTTGTTGATCGATGACTCGATCAAGGAGTGACGACCGGAGGAACGGCGTCGAAGGTCATTGCGACAACACCGGTGTAATCGCCCGGTGCAGGAATGGTGGCGTCTTTGAGTGCAATGTTCAGCGCCGCACGGAAGTTGACATCGGACTCAGCCTCGCCCACAACCGGTTTTGGTGTAGTGGTCAGTTCGACATTATTGAGGGTGACTTTCAGATCAGCGGAGTTGGCGCCGGAGATCAGCTTTGGCGTGGTGTCCAGGCTGGCGTGGACCGAGCCATTGTTGTTGCGCAAATCGAAGAAGCCATTGACCTCCCCCATTTTGCCGGAGCTTGGCTGGAAGCTCATGTCCTGATCCTTGTTCACCAGATCAGGGTTAGTCGGCACCACGTAGAAACCGTTGGTCGGCACATGAGCAACGATGCTGATCGAGTGAGCCGCTTCACCGGCAGCAAATGCACCGGACGAACCCAAAGCCAGAAGAGCCAGAGGAGCAGCGATTGCGAGTTTCTTGAACATTGTTAAGTACCTGTTTTCTTTATGGAGTCGGTTCATTGAAAGTTGCAAACAAGAGGACCTTTAGTCGGCCACTTGCCTGGACTTTTAATGCCCGAGCATCTTCGACTGTTCAAGAATCAAAGTAAGCAGGCAACTTCCCAAGAGCGCGTAGTTAAACCACCCCACACCTCGAAGGAAAAAGAAACAAAAAACCCAAATAGCAAACAGTGACTGTAAGTTACGGCCTACATACAGTTTCATTAAAAAAACCATACAGCAACTTTAACTATGTAACACGGGGCTTTAACAATTTTAGAATACTAACTCTAAAATAATTAGAGTAATAGCTTTAACTTCTGGTTAAATTTTGGGTGTGAGAAAGGTCTTGCTGGCCCTTTGATAATTTGCACAGCGGGGTTACCCACCGCTCGTCAGCTTGAGGCCGCTTTTTTCCTCCCGCATCTTGCGCTTGGCTAAAGATATATCTTACGTTGTATCTAAATACGACGAAGAGAACGCAAAAAATGAGAGACCATCATTCCCCCCACCGCGAACACGGTGACGGCCGCGACGGCTTTGAGAAGCGCCCTGGCCGCGAACGCGGTGGCCGCGGCCCACGGGTTTTCGCCCCCGGAGACTTGAAATTGCTGCTGCTGGCGCTGATAGCCGAGCAGCCGTGTCACGGCTATGACTTGATCCGCCAGATCGAAAACATGTTCGACGGCGCCTACAGCCCCAGCCCCGGCGTGATCTATCCGACCCTGACTTTTCTGGAAGAAAGCGACCTGATTCAGGGCGATGCCGAAGCCGGCAAGAAACGCTATGGGGTGACTGACGCCGGTCGCCAGTCCCTCGCGGATCAGGCGATTGCGCTGGAAGGTGTGCGGATGCGCATCGACGTGAGCAAACGCTCATTGCGCGGCCATGATCGTCCCGCCGAGATCCATGAGGCTGTGCATAACCTGCGTCATGCGCTGCAACTGCATCACGGGCGATGGAGTCCGGCGGAAATCCTTCGCGTCAGCTCGCTGCTCAACGACACCGCCAAAGCCATCGTCGACGGCCCTGCCGTTCAAGCCACCCAGGAGAACGCCGAATGACTGCTGTAGAAACCCAAACCATCCACCGCGTCATGCATGAGATCAAACGTCGTCGACTGGAAGTATTGCGCGTGGTCGACCTGACCCCGCGGATGCGCCGCATCACCTTGGGTGGCCCTGAACTGGCAGGTTTCATCAGTCTCGGAACCGATGACCACGTCAAGCTGCTGTTCCCGCAAAACGCGGCGGAACAGGCGGCGCTGGAAACCCTGGTGCTCGGTGCGGGCAAAGACGACGGCCCCAAGCCTGCCATGCGCGACTACACGCCGCGTCGCTACGACCTGAACACACGGGAGCTGGACATCGATTTCGTCTTGCACGGCGATGGTCCTGCGTCGACGTGGGCCGAACAGGCCAAACCTGGCCAGTTCCTGCACATCGGCGGGCCACGGGGCTCGATGATCGTGCCGGACATTTTCGACAGCTACCTGCTGATCGGCGACGAGACCGCCCTGCCCGCCATCGCGCGTCGGCTGGAGGGACTGGCGGCCAACCGTCGGGCGCTGGTGATTATTGAAGTGGAAAACGGCGCCGAGCAGCAACGGCTCGAAAGCGCGGCGCAGGTCGATGTGATCTGGGTATTGCGCGAGGGTGGTAAAGACCACTTGCTGACGACCGTGAAGCAGTTGCAGGTGCCTGGCGGGAATCTGTATGCGTGGGTAGCGACCGAGACCAAAGTGTCGCGGCAGATCCGTCGGATTCTGCTGGATGAGCACGGGCTGGACGAGCAGTTCGTCAAGGCGGTCGGCTACTGGCGGCTGGATGACAGCGACGACGAATGACAGCTTTTGTCTTGCCGGTTTCCTGTGGCTAAAGGTCTTCTGGGGCTTGAGCTCTGCTGGGGCTTGAGCTCTTCTGTGGAGGGGACTTCTGTGGCGAGGGGACTTGTCCCCGTTGGAGTGCGAAGCGCTCCCAAAATCTTCGACAGCTGTCGACATTTTGGGGGGGCATAAATTTTGGGTCTGCTTCGCAGCCCAACGGGGACAAGTCCCCTCGCCACAGAAGTCCACTCAACACAGAAGTCCACTCACCACAGAAGTCCCCTCGCCACAGTGGGTGTTCAGCTTCGACCCGCGCGCCACCGATCCAGCCCGATAACCAACAGCGCAATCACCACAAACCCCGCCAATAACCCGCCCGCATTCACCAACACCTGTGGATAACCGAGCTTGTCCACGTCAATAAACGGATACGGGTAAACCGCCAGCACATGCCCGCGAAACAGCGAATAGGCGAAGTACACCAGCGGATAAATCACCCACAGGCCGATATGTCGCAGGCGCAACGTGCCTTTGGGCACGCAGCACCACCAATAGACCAGAAACAGCAGCGGCATGACGTCGTGCATCAACTCATCGGCCAGGAACTGCCAGCCTTCGGGATGCCACAGATGGCGCAGCAGCACGCTGTACGCGAGCCCAACCACGGCAATACTCACCGCCACCGCGCTGCTCACCCACGGCTGCAAAAACCAGCGGCGTGCTGCCGAGTCGCGGGATGTCAGTTCACAGGTCAGGACGGTGGCTACCAGCGTGTTGCTCAGTACCGTGAAGTAGCTGAAGAAGCTGATCAGCCCCCCGAGCAAACTGGCTTCCAGCGTCCAGCGTGAGTAGAGAATCAGGTACAGCTGAATGCTCAAACCTGCCCAGCCGAGGATGGCCGCCACGGCCACAAAACGTCGTCGCGCGGCAGAGTGGTTGACCATATTCAGACCGGTCGCTTGGTGCGCATCAACTTGATGTACAGACGCTCGACTTTCTCCCGCGCCCACGGGGTTTTGCGCAGGAAGGTCAGGCTCGACTTGATGCTGGGATCGCTCTTGAAGCAGCGAATATCAATGCGCTCGGCCAGCCCCGACCATTCGTAATGCTCAACCAGGGCATTGAGGATTTGCTCCAGAGTCACGCCGTGCAGCGGGTTGTTGTTCTGTTCGGTCATGCCGGGCCTTCGAGCGATGTGGGGATTGGAAGCCGCGCACCTTAGCCGAGGGCTTCGTTTGGGGGAAGCGATCTGTGTACGGTGAGTTAAATGTAGGTGAAACGCAAAAGATCGCAGCCTCGTTGCACTCGACAGCTCCTACATTGGATGCATTCACCTGCAGGAACTATCGCAGCGGCCAAATTGAAATGCGATCACCTGTAGGAGCTGTCGAGTGCAACGAGGCTGCGATCTTCTCCACTGACTGTTACCAAATCCGAAACGCTGCATGTCAGTAAAAGCCCTTTCTCTATTTGTAACAGAACATTATCCTTACGCCCGCACCCGCTGAAACGCTTCCGCTGCCTGCTTCACGCCTGCTGTTTTCAGTTCATCCCCCAGAAAAAGATCAAGAATCTCCCCCCATGCCCGATTTCCACACTTTGCGAGACAGCGCTGTCTGCTTGTCTGTTGCCAGTCGAAAAGCCCTCAACCTGATTGGCGGCTTCACCGCATTAGGCCTTGCCACCTGCACCCAGGCCGCTCCGGCCTTCGATAGCGAATCACCGTGGATGCTCGGTGACTGGAACGGCAGTCGCACCGAACTTTCGGAAAAAGGCTACGACTTCAAAGTCGATTACACCGGTGAAATGGGCAGCAACCTGCACGGCGGTTACGACCACGATCGCACGGCGCGGTACAGCGACCAGTTCGGCTTCGGCACGCACCTGGACCTGCAGAAAATCCTGGGCTGGGACGACGCGGAGTTTCAGCCGACGATCACCGAACGCAGCGGCAACAACATCAGCAATGACCGCATCAACGATCCCCGCGTCGGTGGGTTCACCTCGGCCCAGGAAGTCTGGGGGCGCGGGCAAACCTGGCGTCTGACGCAGATGTGGTATCAGCAAAAATTCTTCGATCAGAAACTCGACATCAAGGCTGGCCGTTTCGGCGAAGGCGAAGACTTCAACAGCTTCCCCTGCGACTTCCAGAACCTGGCGTTCTGCGGTTCCCAGGTCGGTAACTGGGTCGGCGGCATCTGGTACAACTGGCCAGTCAGCCAGTGGGCCATGCGGGTCAAATATCACCTGACACCCGAGCTGTACGCGCAGGTCGGTGCCTATGAGCAGAACCCGTCCAACCTGGATCGCGGTAATGGTTTCAAATTGAGTGGCAGCGGCACGCAGGGTGCGATCCTGCCGGTGGAACTGGTGTGGTCGCCCAAGCTCAATGGCCTGCCAGGCGAGTACCGCGCCGGTTACTACTACAGCAACGCCAAGGCCACCGACGCCTACAAGGACAGCAACGGTCAGCCGGCTGCCTTGAGTGGCGAGGCTTACCGCAGTGCCTCCAGCAAACACGGCGTGTGGCTGGGTGTGCAACAACAACTGACCAGCCGCGCCAGCGACAACTCCCGCGGTTTGAGCGTGTTCGCCAACGGCACGATGCACGACAAGAAAACCAATGCCATCGACAACTACGTCCAGGCAGGCGTCGTCTACAAAGGCCTGTTCAATGCACGCGCCAAGGACGACATCGGTTTCGCCATGGCCCGCGTCCACGTCAACCCGGCCTATCGCAAGAACGCCGAGGCGACCAATCAGGCTCGCGCCGTCTATGACTTTGACGATCCGTCTTATCTGCCACCGCAGGACACCGAATACAGCGCCGAACTCTATTACGGCGTGCACGTCACGAACTGGTTGACCGTGCGCCCGAACCTGCAATACATCCGCCATCCCGGTGGCGTGGACCAGGTCGATGACGCGCTGATTGGCGGAATCAAGATCCAGTCTTCGTTCTAACCAACACCACCCCCCTGTAGGAGCGAGCCCTGCTCGCGATGGTCGTCAACGAAAACGCTGGGAACCTGACACCACACAGCGCTCTCAGGTTCTTCGCGAGCAAGCTCGCTCCTACAGGGACCGCATCACCGAACCATTTTCATATGAACCATGCCCGCACAGGATCGTCATCTACAGTGAACTTGCGCGGACTTACTTAAAACGTCACGGAGAACCACACTATGAGCACTGATGGTGCTTTGAGTCGAAGCCGTCTATTGCCGACGCTGCTCGGCATTCTGCTTCTGCTAATGGGCCTGGCCATGCTGGCCGGGGGGATCAAGCTGAGCATGCTGGGCGGCTCGCTGTACTACCTGCTGGCCGGTATCGGCATGGCGCTGACTGGTGCGCTGCTGATTGCTGCCCGCCGCGCGGCACTGGGCCTCTACGCGTTGGTGCTGTTCGCCAGCACTGTATGGGCATTGTGGGAAGTCGGCCTCGACTGGTGGCAACTGGTGCCGCGTCTGGCACTGCTGTTCGCCCTCGGCATCGTCATGTTGCTGCCGTGGTTCCGTCGTCCACTGCTGCTTACCGGCGCCGCCCCCATGGGCACCGGCGCACTGAGCGTGGCTGTTGTGCTGGCGGGCGTTACTGCACTGGCCAGCCAATTCACCAACCCGGGTGAAATCAAGGGCCAACTGGATCGCGACAGCGTTGACGGCATGACCAACACCGCACCGGCCATGGCCGATGGTGACTGGAATTCCTACGGCCGCAGCGCGCATGGCGACCGTTACTCGCCACTGGCGCAGATCACCCCGGAAAATGCTCACAAGCTGGTTCCAGCCTGGACCTACCGCACCGGTGACATTCCTGGCCCTAACGATCCGGGCGAAACCACCGCTGAAAACACCCCGCTGAAAGTCAACGGCATGCTCTACGTGTGCACGCCGCACAGCCAGGTGATCGCGCTGGACCCGGACACCGGCAAGGAAATCTGGCGTTTCGATCCGAAGCTTTCGACGCAAAACGCGGCGAACTTCAAGGGTTGGGCGCACATGACCTGCCGTGGCGTGTCGTATCACGATGACGCCGTTTACGCTTCCGAGCAGAGCCCGACCGGCACCGCCAGCCCTGCCCCGGTCAGCGCTGTTTGCCCGCGTCGCATCTTCCTGCCGACCGCCGATACCCGTCTGATCGCTCTGGATGCCGACACCGGCAAAATGTGCGAAGACTTCGGCGATAAAGGCCAGATCGACCTGAGCGCCAACATCGGCGGCTTCAATGCCGGCGGTTACTACTCCACCTCGCCACCGGCCGTGACCAAAGACCTGGTAGTGATTGGCGGCCACGTGACCGACAACGTTTCTACCGACGAGCCAAGCGGCGTGATCCGCGCGTTCGACGTGCACACCGGCAAACTGGTGTGGAACTGGGACAGCGGCAATCCGGACGACACCACGCCGATTGCCGATGACAAGGTCTACACCCGTAACTCGCCGAACATGTGGTCCATGTTCGCCGTCGATGAAAAACTCGGCATGCTTTACCTGCCAATGGGCAACCAGACCCCGGACCAGTTCGGTGGTGATCGTACCCCTGAGTCGGAACTGCACGCCGCCGGCCTGACCGCGCTGGACATCGCCACTGGCCAGGTACGCTGGCGCATGCAGTTCACCCACCATGACCTGTGGGACATGGACGTCGGTGGCCAGCCAACCCTGATGGACCTGAAAACCGCTGACGGCGTGAAGCCAGCGGTACTCGCGTCGACCAAGCAAGGCAGCATCTACGTGCTGGACCGCAGCAACGGCAAGCCGATTGTGCCAATCAATGAAGTGCCGGTTCCACAAGGCGCCGTCGCAGGTGACCACACGTCGCCGACCCAACCGAAATCCGACCTGAACCTCATGCCGCCACCGTTGCAGGAACGCGACATGTGGGGCGTGACGCCATTCGATCAACTGATCTGCCGGATCGACTTCAAATCCATGCGCTACGACGGCCCGTTCACGCCGCCATCGCTGCAGGGTTCGATCGTTTATCCAGGTAACTTCGGCGTGTTCGACTGGGGCGGTATCTCGGTTGATCCGGTGCGTCAGATCGCGTTCGTGAACCCGAGCTACATGGCGTTCAAATCGAAAATGATCCCCGCTGCCGAAATCGCGGCCCAAGGCCCGCGTAAAAGCGAAACCGAAGGCGTGCAGCCGAACAAAGGCGCGCCGTATGGTGTTGTCCTCGAAGCGCTGCTGTCGCCAATGGGCTTGCCTTGCCAGGCGCCCGCTTGGGGCTACGTGGCGGCAGTCGATCTGACCACTTCCAAAGTCCTGTGGAAGCACAAGAACGGCACCGTGCGCGACAGCTCGCCGGTTCCGATCCCGCTGAGCATGGGCGTTCCAAGCCTGGGCGGGACCTTCGTGACCGCCGGTGGCGTTGGCTTCCTGAGCGGCACCCTCGACCAGTACCTGCGCGCCTATGACGTTAAAAACGGCAAGCAGCTGTGGGAAGGTCGTCTGCCAGCAGGCGCACAAACCACACCGATGACCTACACCGGCAAGGACGGCAAGCAATACGTGCTGGTCGTTGCCGGCGGTCATGGCTCGCTGGGCACCAAGCAAGGTGACTATGTGATCGCGTACAAACTGTCCGAATAAGTTTTAGCGGCAGTTAAAACAAAGGCGACTCCTGCGAGGGGGTCGCCTTTTTTTGTGGGCTTTTGATGCAATCTGCTCTCCGGTAGGAGCTGGTAGGAGCTGTCGAGTGAAACGAGGCTGCGATCTTTTGACTTTGCTTTTAAAGGGCAAAGTCAAAAGATCGCAGCCTCGTTTCACTCGTCAGCTCCTACAAGGGATCGAGGTCGGTCTGAAAAATCTGCGCGAGTCCTACAACCACATCTGATCTGGAGGAGGATTCCGACAAGCTCTATCGGTTGTTGTATCGGAAGCCGGAAAGATAGGCTTTTGGAGTCGCTGCAAATTCAGCGAACGGGTTTGGTCGCCCAGGTTTAGAATGGCGCACTTTTCGTGCTTGCTTCATGGCGAGCTGTGCGTGGGAGGGCTTCGGCCCTGCCGGGTTCCATTCCCTGGTCGACCAACCTGCGTACGGTTCGCCGCCCCACTGCTTGGTCGCAGTCGTGGCGAACTCCGTTTCCTCGAATGGAGCTTCACCATGTTCAAACCAACCCCGAATCCCCCTGAAGTCGACGACCTCCCTCCCCGCCCGTCGATTGCCGACATCAAAGCCTCACCCCGCACGCCCAGTACCCTATTCACAGTGGACCCGCAGGCCACGACCGAGACCCTGGTGGTTTATCTGGTCGAGACGCTGGCTTCGGTCGATGTGATGGTCCATCAATTGGTAGACCACCTCGACGGTGGATCGCGCAATGTTTTGCTGGGTATTTCAAACAGCATCATGCTGGCGGAGATCACGGCGAACCGGGTGCTGGATCAAATCAATCTTCCCTAAAAGACGCAGCCCTCTGTGTCTGTGACCTTTGCTCTGTGGCCTGTGGCGAGGGAGCAAGCTCCCTCGCCACAATCATGTGCTGCGTTATTGCGGAATAATCGAACGCTTGCGCAATACTCGAATACCCTGAATTAACCCCTCCCATTGAAACCACCCCCCGCCTGCCCCATCTAAGACCCATATCCCATTGCGCAGGTGCCCCATGAGCGACCAGCAAGAACTCCCCGAAGACCTGAGCGAATACGCCGATCCGGAGAACGCCGAACACCATTCCACCGGCAAAGGCCTCGCCCTGCCAGGCCAGAACCTGCCGGACAAGGTTTACATCATCCCGATCCACAACCGCCCGTTCTTCCCGGCGCAAGTACTGCCGGTCATCGTCAACGAAGAACCGTGGGCTGAAACACTGGATCTGGTCAGCAAATCCGATCACCACTCCCTGGCCCTGTTCTACATGGACACGCCCCAGGAAGACCCGCGCCACTTCGACACCTCGGCCCTGCCGCTCTACGGCACGCTGGTCAAGGTGCACCATGCCAGCCGCGAAAACGGCAAGCTGCAGTTTGTTGCCCAAGGCCTGACCCGCGTGCGCATCCGCACCTGGCTCAAGCACCATCGCCCGCCGTACCTGGTGGAAGTTGAATACCCGCACCAGCCCACCGAGCCGACCGACGAGGTCAAGGCCTACGGCATGGCGCTGATCAACGCGATCAAGGAGCTGCTGCCGCTCAACCCGCTGTACAGCGAAGAGCTGAAGAACTACCTCAATCGCTTCAGCCCCAACGATCCGTCGCCCCTGACCGACTTTGCCGCCGCCCTCACGTCTGCGACAGGCAATGAGTTGCAGGAAGTGCTCGATTGCGTGCCAATGCTCAAGCGCATGGAAAAAGTCCTGCCGATGCTGCGCAAGGAAGTCGAAGTCGCGCGCCTGCAGAAAGAAATCTCCGCCGAAGTGAACCGCAAGATCGGTGAGCACCAGCGCGAGTTTTTCCTCAAGGAACAGTTGAAGGTCATCCAGCAGGAGCTGGGCCTGACCAAGGACGACCGCAGCGCCGACATCGAACAGTTCGAACAGCGTCTGGAAGGCAAGGTGCTGTCCGCTCAGGCGCAAAAACGTATCGAAGAGGAAATGAACAAGCTGTCGATCCTGGAGACCGGCTCGCCCGAGTACGCGGTGACCCGCAACTATCTGGACTGGGCGACGTCGGTGCCGTGGGGCGTGTATGGCGAGGACAAGCTCGACCTGAAACACGCGCGCAAGGTGCTGGACAAGCACCACGCCGGCCTGGACGACATCAAGGACCGTATCCTCGAGTTCCTCGCCGTGGGTGCCTATAAAGGCGAGATCAGCGGTTCGATCGTGCTGCTGGTCGGCCCGCCAGGTGTGGGTAAAACCAGCGTGGGCAAATCCATCGCCGAATCCCTGGGGCGTCCGTTCTACCGCTTCAGCCTCGGCGGCATGCGCGACGAAGCCGAGATCAAGGGCCACCGCCGCACCTACATCGGCGCACAACCGGGCAAACTCGTGCAGGCGTTGAAAGACGTTGAAGTGATGAATCCGGTGATCATGCTCGACGAGATCGACAAGATGGGTCAGAGCTACCAGGGCGATCCGGCCTCGGCGCTGCTGGAGACCCTCGACCCGGAACAGAACGTCGAATTCCTCGACCACTACCTCGACTTGCGCATGGACCTGTCGAAAGTGCTGTTCATCTGTACCGCCAACACCCTGGATTCGATTCCCGGCCCGTTGCTCGACCGGATGGAAATCATTCGCCTGTCGGGTTACATCACTGAAGAAAAAATCGCCATCGCCAAACGTCACCTGTGGCCCAAGCAGCTTGAGAAAGCCGGCGTGTCCAAAGGCAGCCTGAGCATCAACGACAGCGCGCTGAAGGCGTTGATCGACGGTTACGCTCGCGAAGCCGGGGTGCGCCAGCTGGAGAAACAGCTGGGCAAACTGGTGCGCAAGGCCGTGGTCAAGCTGATCGACGATCCCAAAGCAGTGATCAAGCTCGGGCCGAAAGACCTCGAAGCCTCCCTCGGCCATCCGGTGTTCCGCAACGAACAGGTGCTATCAGGCACCGGCGTCATCACGGGCCTGGCCTGGACCAGCATGGGCGGCGCGACCCTGCCGATCGAAGCGACGCGGATTCACACCTTGAACCGTGGCTTCAAACTCACCGGGCAACTGGGCGACGTGATGAAAGAGTCGGCGGAAATCGCTTACAGCTACGTCAGTTCCAACCTGAAGTCGTTCGGCGGCGATCCGAAATTCTTCGACGAAGCTTTCGTCCACCTGCACGTTCCAGAAGGCGCCACCCCGAAAGACGGCCCGAGCGCCGGCGTGACCATGGCCAGCGCCCTGCTGTCCCTGGCCCGCAACCAACCGCCGAAGAAAGGCGTGGCGATGACCGGCGAGCTGACGTTGACCGGGCATGTTTTGCCGATTGGCGGGGTGCGCGAGAAGGTGATTGCGGCGCGGCGGCAGAAGATTTTCGAATTGATCCTGCCGGAGCCGAATCGTGGCAGTTTCGAGGAGTTGCCGGATTATCTGAAGGAAGGGATAACGGTGCATTTCGCCAAGCGTTTTGCGGATGTGGCGAAGATATTGTTCTAAGCCGACAGAACCGACACCGAAACGGTCAGACTGCAGTCTGGCCGTTTTTTTTCACGTCAAACAGCTCGCTATTAATCGAAATTTCGAATTGAAAACTGACAGTTCTAACAGTATCCCGGGCTTCTCACTGACGATACCTTCAAGGCTTCTACATTCCTTGAAAGAGCAAGACTTATGGACACCCGAAAACCAAATCTCGCAGCCCCTTGCACCGATGACACCATTAAGGTCCGTCGGAGCGACCAACAAAACTACTTGAACGCCACCCTTCAGGATCGCGACGCATTCAACTCTGAAGGGATGAGTTGGGGCTCATCCCCCCAGATTATGTTTGTTTTTTTCTCGGCCGGCGCAGGCACCCCCAAAGCACGTAAATTTGAAATTTATCTACCGAGAAATATAACAACAGGTATCCACCCATTTAAATCAACCGATAAATCGATCGAAATTCTCTTTGTCGAATCGTATCCGGAATCCATTCGCTACCCGGCCGTTGAGGGTGTCATTAACTTGTACGTTGACGCTATAAACGGAAAATACTCCGGCACACTGGATGTAGTATTTAATGACCCACAAAATCGGACATTCACATCCGAAGGCGAGTTTTCATTCACTATGAAACCCTAATCTGTACAGCCAAACCGTTTATGGACCAGGGCCGGCGCGTTAGCATTCTCTTCCACTAGGCTCTGGTCACAATTTGTCTCATCTTCAGTTATGCTCGCCGTTCGTCGTGAACGCCGGAGCCACTGACCTTATGTCCCCCACCCGCTTGTTTGTCCCCCTCGCCCTCTTGCTGCTGGCCGCTTGTGCTACGCAACCCAAACAGAACGTGACCGTGGAAAAACAAAGCCAGTGTCCGGTGAAATTGAACAACGGACAAAACCTGATCCTGACCCTGCCGAGTAACCCGACCACGGGTTATCGCTGGGCAATCCAGGACTCAGCCGGTGGCGTATTGCGGGCGCTCAGCCCTGAGGTGTACAGCAATCCGGAAGACGCCGGGATCGTCGGCAGTGCCGGCCTCTCGACCTGGCGCTTCCAGGCATTCGCCAACGGCAACGGACGTTTGCGCCTGACCTCTCAGCAGCCATGGGCACCGGAAGTGCTGCCGGTGGACACCTTCGACTGCGCGATTTCGGTGAACTGACGTGGGCTGGCTAATCCTCGCGCTGATGGGCGCCGTGACGTTCCTCTATGGCCTGAGCGTGCACGCGACGCTGCTGTGTTTGCTGGTCAAACCGCTGCCCGTGCTGGCCTTGCTCGGCTGGCTGCACGATGCACCGCCCAGCGACTATCGCCGCTGGATCAGCCTTGGATTGATGTTCTCTCTGCTGGGCGATGTGCTGCTGGCATGGCCTGGGGACTTGTTCGTGTTTGGCCTGGGGGCTTTCCTGGTCGCGCATCTGGCCTATCTGAAAGCTTATTTGAGCGACTGCCGGCGCCTGGCGGTAGTGCCGTTGATCCTGGCACTCGGTGTGGGCGCGGTGCTGCTGGGGATTCTGATTTCTCACGGATTGGGTCCGTTGCTGGTGCCAGTGATTGTGTACGGCCTGGCCATCAGCGCCATGCTCTGGCGCGCATTGGCCCGGCTCGGCAGCGATGTGCCCAAGCGCTCGGCGATGCTGGCGGCAGCGGGCGCAGTGGCGTTTGTGTTTTCTGACAGCGTGATCGGGATCAGTCGCTTTGTCATGCCGTTCGAGGCCGCGCCTTATGTGATCATCCTCAGCTATTGGTTGGGGCAATGGGGGATTGCGGCGTCGGCGTTTAGCCAGCGACCGCACTGAACCCTGTGTGATCGTTCCGACGCGGTGCGTGGGAACGATCAACAACAATAAATTCCGTTGCCGCGGTCATTCAACAACACACCGTCAGACAACCCGCGCATCCCCGCCCCAAGTTGGCTAAAATGCCGGCCTTTTCCACCTACACCGCTGGAACCGCCGTGAGCAAAGAACCCGATCGCCTTTTCGCCCAGCCTTTGGCCCAGGTGCCCGACTTCGCCTTCAATGAGGACGTGGTGCGGGTGTTCCCGGACATGATCAAACGCTCGGTGCCGGGTTATCCGACCATCGTTGAAAACCTCGGCGTGCTGGCTGCGCAGTTTGCCCAGCCCAACAGCGTGCTTTACGACCTGGGCTCGTCTCTAGGCGCCGTGACCCAGGCCCTGCGCCGTCACGTGCGCACGGATGGCTGTCGCGTTATCGCTGTGGATAACTCTGCGGCCATGGTCGAGCGTTGCCGTGAATACCTTAATGGTCAGGACTCGATGTTCCAGGAGCTGCTGCCGGTGGAGGTAGTCGAGGGTGACATTCTCGCCCTCGACTTCCAGCCGGCCTCAGTGGTGGCGCTCAACTTCACCCTGCAATTCATTGCCCCGGACCAGCGCACGGCATTGCTCAGCCGTATTCATCAATCGTTGGTACCGGGCGGCGCATTGATTCTGTCGGAAAAGCTGCGCTTCAACGACCTCGAAGAACACGCGCTGCTCACCGACCTGCATGTCGCCTTCAAACGCGCCAACGGCTACAGCGAACTGGAAATCGCCCAGAAGCGCAGCGCCATCGAAAACGTCATGAAGCCCGACAGCCTCGAAGAACACCGCGAGCGCTTGTTGGCGGCCGGATTCTCGAAAGTCGTGCCGTGGTTCCAGTGTCTTAACTTTGCCTCGTTGATTGCCCTGCCATGATTGATCTGTCCCCCCTCGCCCGCCGTCTGGCCGGTACTCCACTGGCCGATTGGGCCAGCACACTGCAAGCCCAGCTCGACAAGAAAATGGAAAAGGGTCATGGCGATCTGGAGCGTTGGCAAAGCGCGCTGGATGCGCTGCCGAAGATCCAGCCCAGTGAAGTCGACTTGCTCAACGGCTTGAAGCTGGACACCGACTGCGACGATGAAACCCGCGTGCAGATGCGCACGGCGTTGATGGGGTTGTCGCCGTGGCGCAAAGGGCCGTTCGACCTGTTTGGCGTGCATGTCGATACCGAATGGCGCTCGGACTGGAAGTGGTCGCGCGTTGCGCCGCATCTGGACCTGAAGGGTAAACGCATTCTCGATGTCGGCTGCGGCAACGGCTATTACATGTGGCGCATGCTCGGTGCCGGTGCCGACAGCGTGATCGGCGTCGACCCGAACTGGCTGTTCTTCTGCCAGTTCCAGGCGGTGCAACGTTACCTGTCCGAACCCAATGCCTGGCACTTGCCGTTCCCGTTTGAAGACCTGCCACCGAACCTTGAAGGTTTCGATACCGTGTTTTCCATGGGCGTTTTCTACCACCGCCGCTCACCGATCGAGCATCTGCTCGCGCTGAAGGACTGCCTGGTCAAGGGTGGGGAACTGGTGCTGGAAACGCTGGTGATCGAGGGCGATCAGCAGCAGGTGCTGGTGCCGGAAGACCGTTATGCACAGATGCGTAATGTGTGGTTCCTGCCCTCGGTGCCCGCGTTGATGCTATGGCTGCGCCGCGCCGGGTTCACGGATGTTCGTTGTGTGGACGTCAGCGTCACCAGCGTCGAAGAACAGCGCGGAACAGAGTGGATGAAGTACCAGTCGTTGAGTGATTTCCTCGATCCGGATGATCACAGCAAGACGATCGAAGGGCTGCCGGCGCCGATGCGTGCGGTGATCGTGGCACGTAAGTAAACAGTAAAATTCCAGCACCGCAGATCCACTGTGGGAGCGAACTGTGGCGAGGGGATTTATCCCCGTTCGGCTGCGAAGCAGACGCCAGGCTTTTGCTTAGGGGACTGCTGCGCAGTCCAACGGGGATAAATCCCCTCGCCACAGTTCACTCCCACATTGGTTTCGTGTTTAGTCTGTTGATTTTGCACGACGCGCCTTGAAGAACTCGCTGAGCACAGCACCGCACTCTTCCGCCAGCACCCCGCCTTCAAACAATACCCGATGGTTCAAAAAGCCTTGGGTAAAAAACTGCCCCTGACTCTGCACAATCCCGGCCTTGGGTTCCAGGGCGCCATACACCACACGCGCAATCCGCGAATGCACGATCAGCCCGGCGCACATGCTGCACGGTTCGAGCGTCACATAAAGCGTGCTGCCCGGCAGGCGATAGTTGCTGGCGGCCAACGCCGCCGCACGGATGGCGACCATCTCGGCGTGGGCACTGGGGTCATGGCCACTGATCGGGCAATTGAAGCCGCGACCGATGATTTCACCATCCTGCACCAGCACCGCCCCCACCGGCACTTCGCCCAGCGCGGCACCCTGTGCGGCCAGGGCCAGGGCTTCGCGCATGAATTCACGGTCACGGCTGCGATCGATGATGGCGGCGGGACGAATCTGACGCATCACGCCACCTCGATGGCGGCCATGAGGCCGGTTTCCATGTGATCGATCACATGGCAATGGAACATCCACACGCCCGGGTTATCCGCCACCAAAGCCACCTGTGCCCGCTCGTTCTTGCCCAGCAGGTAGGTGTCGGTGAAATACGGAATGACCTTGTGCCGGTTCGAGGCGATGACCTTGAAGCTCATGCCGTGCAGGTGTATCGGGTGCTGGTACTGGGTCATGTTTTTCAATTCGAAAATGTAGCTCTTGCCCTTCTCGAGCTTGGCAATCGGGCGATCGGCGCAGGTCTTGTCGGTGATGTCCCAGGCCTTGCCGTTAATCTGCCACAGGCTTGGCGGTTTGCCGTTGTCGACGTTCAACGACACCGAACCCACCCATTCGAAATTGAAGTTGAGTTTTTCGGCATTGGCCAGGTCCGGTTCGGCCACGGGGTTGGCGGGCAACGCGGGCGGCCATTGAGTCGGCGCTTCAGCATTGGCCACCGAACGGAACGTGCCCAGGCGCACCGGGCCGTTGCGCAGGGACAACGCTTCGCCAGCGGGCGGAGCCTTGATCGCCAGGCAGATACGCATGCCGGGGCCGAGCCAGTATTCCTTGCCCATGGGGCGCGGCTCGATGGGGTTACCGTCCAGCGCGTAGATCTGCGCTTCGACACCGGGAATGTTGATGCGATAGGTCAGGGTGTTGTCGAGGTTGAGCAGGCGCACGCGGGTGATCTGTCCGGCTGGCAATTCGACCACCGCCTGCGAGACGCCGTTGATGGTCGACAAACGCCCCGCCGTGCCGCCACGCGCGGCTTCGCGAGGAATGCTGAACGCGACGAACGCGCCTTCCTCATCGACGTGCCAGCTCTTGAGGCTCAAGGTCCGCTCGTACTTGAATCCGGTGGGGTCGCGCTCTTCAACGATCAGTGGGCCGACCAGACCGCGACCCAGTTCTTCGCTGCTGTTCACATGGGGGTGATACCAAAAGCTGCCCGCATCGGGCACGCGGAATTTGTAGTCGAAATACTCGCCTGGCAACACGGGAAGCTGGGAGACGTAAGGTACGCCGTCCATTTCCAGCGGCAGGCGGATGCCGTGCCAGTGAATGGTGGTCGCGACCGGCAGGTGGTTGATGAATCGTACCCGCAGCCATTCGCCCTGGCGCACCCGCAATTCGGTACCCGGTGCCGACGGACCGAACGCCCAGGCCTCGGTTGTGTGGCCCGGTACCAATTCGACATCCAGGGGCGCGGCGATCAACTCATAGTCGTGGCCCGCGTTGGCGTCGGCCATCTTGCCAAGCCAGTACCGCGACGCGCCCCCCGCTCCGACACCAACGACTACAAGACCGGCCAGGCCACCGAGGATTTGGCGACGGGTAAAGGACATGAACTCAACTACCTCACGTATCAGCGACAGGCTTTAGGGCCTGAAAAGGCGAATACGATACACCTGCGGATGAGAAACAGTAAGGAATACTCGATGAATAAGCGTGTGGCGCTTGTCTACTGTATTTTCCAAAAAGAGGGCTGATCGAACATTCGGCGCGCGGCAAAAAAACCAATGCCACCTCTACGATGGACAATATGGGTACTTCACCACCCCGTGAAGGCACTTAGCTAATGACGCCACTGCTCGTCTGGAGGATGGACGAGCGACTTGCCGCTGATCAGCCTCTATTTTTCTGGTGAAGCAGCTTGTTACCCTTGAGACACCACAAACATAAACAACCTTACGTAGAATGCCTCCGTGGCTATGGAACACCTTCCTTCTAAACCTCCTATGACCTAGGGGTTCCGCTCTCCACACCGCGCCTGCTTATTGCAGGCGTTTTTATATCGGCTGTAAACACGATGCTGCAGCTCGTCCGCAACGGCGGCCAAGGAGAAAATCAAGCATGAATCAGGAGCTGTTCCTGCGTCGCCGAACCAAAGTTCACGTACCGATTGGCACTGGCGGTGCCACGCGCGCTCAGGTCGCGTCGGCTGTCCGGGAAGTCGCGGCGTTCCGATGCGTACTATCAGAGCCTCTGATTGAGCAAATCGGCATGTTGTCAGCGACAGAACTAAAGCACTGGCTGCGCGAAATTGTCGGAGTGCTTCGGCGGGAGACTGGCGCTCACGTACACCACCGACCGTTTTATCCTGACTTTCCAGATCAAGTTCTGACGGCCTCAGAGGCAGAGTTGTACTTTAACGCCGTCATTCACTACCTCACGCTTCGACGTTTACCACCGACTGAACACCTGCGGCCTGCGATGCTTGAAGGCAACTTCATATCCCGCGTTATCGAACCGGGAAGCGTCTCTGAGTTCGAGTCACTGCTCGAACCGCTGGTTTCATCGCACACCTCGCTCTCCGACGCGGAAACTGCCGATGTCGTCTGGTTTGTCCGAAATTACAAAAGCGATGTGTTCCGTCTGCTACCTGAGGCCGTCCCGTTCCGGGAGATCCGTGCACAGCTTGGCGGCGCACTTATCCTGCATGTCACCAGCGATGCACGGGTGGATGCATTCCTGGAGCGAAACGTCGAAACGGCGACTGATGTGCTACGACTTGCGGTCGCGCTGAATGGAGGAGACGTGTCGCTGACGACAGCTTCAACACGTTTCACAGCGATGAAGCGCTCGATGCGCCGCCTGCTGTTGCGCCTACTCGACCACATACCCAACGCTGCAGAAGACGTAATGCGACATGCTGAGCGCTGGAAACGCCTGGCTGAAGTACTGCATCCTGGCGACTACGCCGACAAATATCCACGAGCGTTAGCCGCCATCACGGCAGCGCGTCGCAACGAAGCGTCAACTTCATTTGAATCACGTGTCGAAACATTGCTTGCCCAGCGTCACATAGCAACACTTACGCCCATACTACAGAGCCGTCCTGGCGAGTTCGCGCGACGGCTGGACGCGACCCTGCGGCGCGCGACGGAACCAGAGTCGGTTCTCAACGCTTTCGAGGCTGTTGCGACACAAGTGTCCTCACCTGTCCTGCTGCAGTTGCTGGCTCAAGTACGTGCTCCGCGCCCCCTTCCCCTAAGAGCCTTCACACCGAAAGGTTCATTCGCCAAGGTGTATGGCATCAGGGATCGACGCGAACTCCTCACCCCCGACGTGCTGGCTCGTGCAGCTCGGATCTGCGAGGACGCTCTCGTAAAGCGTTTCGTGTCACTGCCGCCGTTAGGCCGCTGTTTCATCGATCCAGCATTACGCGACTTCAGGGTGCCGCTGGCGCAGCGTGCCTCATCAAAGTCGCTACGAACGCTGGTGCGAGGCAGTCGGTTGCCTATGCCTGACACACGTTTCATTCGCCTTTTCTTGTGGTGGAAGAACGGTCGCGGACGCACGGACATCGACTTATCAGCTGCATTTTTCGACGTCAACTTCGTGTTCATAGAAACGGTCGCGTACTACAACCTGAAAGGTTTCGGCGGGTACCACAGCGGAGACATCGTCGACGCGCCCGACGGGGCTTCGGAGTTCATCGATCTCGACCTTGACCTTCTCGTTAAGAAGGGTATCCGCTACGTCGTCACGTCTATTAATTCATTCACCGAGCAGCCGTACTGCGATCTTCCAGAGTGCTTCGCAGGCTGGATGGCCCGCGCTGACACAGCTTCGGGTGAGGTATTCGAGCCTCGATCCGTGTTCGACCGTATCGATATAGCATCCGACACCGTTATCTGTCTGCCATTCGTGATGGACTTGCAGGAACGGCGCATGATTTGGGCCGATCTTGGACTCACTTCATCTACCCGCTGGAATAATGTCGGGAACAACCTCAGTGGGATATCGTTGATGCTGCGGGCGTTGGTACATACACCGCGGCCTGATTTGGAGACGCTGTTCGATTTACATGTTCGAGCACGGGGCGAACGGGTGGCTTCGCCACAACAGGCACAGGCTGTGTTTGCGCCTGATCAAGGAATAACGCCATTCGATACGGATTTGATTCGATCACAGTTTCTCTAATACCTACGCCAGCCGTTGCCGTTCATTGAAAACGGCAGCTTTTGCTTCGGAGCATTCCACCTTCGGCAGCTACTACGGATTACGACATTCAAAATGTAGGAGCTGGCGACGGCTGCGGTCTTTTGAAAACCCTAGGATCCCTGAAGGCCGGTAATCAGATGCACAACTCCGTCATCCAGCATCATGACTGCCGGCACACCAGCACGGGTCAAAGCCTGCCGATCCATCCGCGCCACATCCTGCAATTCCACCCGAACCCGGGTCAGCGCTACGGGTTGTTGCGATTTGAGGTTATCCACCCCACCTAATGCTGCCACGACATCAGGCGCCAGGCCCGAAAGGACCGGTGCCACTGCTTTCGGCTCGTCCACCACCAGATCCGGCGTCAACGCTTTCCAGAACGCCTGCTGCATTTTCTCGAACATGTTCAGTACTCCATAACCCGTGAAGTGTTGACGGTCGCTGCGTGATACAGCCGTAAAGCCTCGCGAACCTGCTCGGCGCTTTCCAGGCCCAGGACTTGCCGGGCGATGGCTTGGCAGTCCTGCAAGTCCACTTCCCGCACCACTGCCTTGATCGTCGGAATCAAGGGCACGCTCACCGACAGCTCATCAACTCCAAGGCCCAACAGCAACGGCACTGCCAACGTTTCGGACGCCATGGCGCCGCACACGCCGACCCATTTGCCGTGCTCGTGGGCCGCCTTCACGGTGCTGGCGATCAGTCGCAGCACCGAGGGGTGGAAACTGTCGGCCTGACTCGCCAGACGCGAGTGATCGCGGTCCATGGCCAAGGTGTATTGCGTCAGGTCGTTGGTGCCGATCGAGAAAAAATCCACTTCGGGCGCAAACAGGTCGGCCATCAAGGCCGCCGCTGGCACTTCGATCATGATCCCCAGTTTCGGCAGCTCGGTCAGGCCCAACGCCAGCGCCTCTTCCTCGAGTATCTGGCGGGCCAGACGCAGCTCCGACAGCTGCGTGATCATTGGCAGCATGATGTGCAGCCGGGTCAACCCGACGCAGCTCAGGATGGCCCTGAACTGGTCGCGCAACAGCTGCGGGCGCTCCAGGCACAAACGAATGCCGCGCATGCCGAGAAACGGATTGGTTTCGCTGTCCATCGGCACGTAGGCCAAGGGTTTGTCACCGCCGACATCCAGTGTGCGCACCACCAGATTGCGCTCAGGTCCCAGTGCGCGGGCGATGGCGCTGTAGGTGGACGTCTGCTCTTCGTGAGTGGGCGCGTGATTGCGATCCAGATACAAGAACTCCGAACGCAACAGACCGACACCCTCCCCGCCGAGGGTCAGCGCTTGCTCCGTGTCACTGAGCGAGGCGACGTTGGCCGTTACCTCGATGTGATGACCATCGCGGGTGCAGGCCGCCAGCGTCGCTTGCGCCAGTTCGTGACGATGTCGATGCTGTTGTTGCTCACGCCGGGCATGCAGCTGTTCGATGGCCGCCAGATCCGGGTCAAGGTGCAGCTCACCCTTGTCGGCGTCGAGCAGTACCTGGGTGCCGTTGGCCAGCGCCAGCACTTGCACCGGCAAGCCGCAAATCGCCGGCAAACCGAACGCCCGGGCGAGAATCGCGACGTGGCTTGTCGCCCCACCGCCAACCGTGGCAAAGCCCAATACCTTGTGCGTGTCGAGCCCAGCGGTCTGGGACGGCGTCAGTTGGTCGGCTATCAGGATCGCCCCGTCGGGCAGTTCAAAGGCTTCATCCGGCACACCCAGAATCAGTTTGAGCACCCGCTGATTAACATCCGTCAGGTCCGCCGCCCGTTCGGCCAGCAACGGACCGCCGAGGCTTTTGAACAGGGTTGCGGTAACTTCGGTAGCCTCACGCCACGCATACGCGGCGCTCTTCCCTTCACTGATCAGCGAATGGGCCCGTTCCAGCAGCGTCGGATCTTCAAGCAGCTCTTGATGAGCCTTGAAGATCTCGGCGCGGGCGTCCCCCGAAGCATTGTCGCGCAGCGTCTGCAAACCGGCGACCGCTTCGGCCAAGGCACGAGCCAATAGCTCACGCTCAACCGGCGGGCTGCTGCCGGGTTCCGTCACGTCCAGCCTCTGCGCAGCAACCTGTACCACCTGTCCAGACGCAGAACCCGCAGATGCACACACCCCGCGCAAGACATTGACGTTCAACGGCGACGCCACAACGGGTTCAACAGCGACCACCCTCACGACCGTCTCGCCGCAGCCATCGATCAGCAATTGAGCGAGCGTCTCGATCGCCTCTTCAGCATCCGGCCCTGCTGCACTGATTTGCACGATGTCACCACAGGCGGTTTGCAGCGCCATGATCGCGACCAGGGACTTGGCATTTGCACGCTCTTGCCGTTTATGCAGGTAAACACTCGCGCAGAACGCTTTCGCAGCCTGAGCGAAAACCGCCGCCGGACGAGCATGCAAGCCATTAGGGTTGGACAGCGTCACTCCCGTTGAAAACAATGCATCGCCCTCGTCCGACGTCGGCACATTCGGGATCTGCGAGACCGGATTCAACCCCAGCAGCGGCTGGCCACTCTCCACCAGGCCCGATTCGGGTGCCAGCCACGTAAAGGGCTCACCACTCACCACCAGCATCAGCGTCAACAGGCTTCGTGCATTCATGGAGAGGTAATCGGCATCGAATTCGATCAGCACCTGACCGGCCTCGACCCGCTGACCTTCTTCGACCCGCCGCGTGAAACCGTTGCCGGCCAGGTTCACGGTGTCGAGCCCGATGTGCATCAACACTTGCACGCCGTTATCGTCGGTGATGCTAACGGCGTGCCCGCTTGCCTGCACATTGCTGATCACGCCCGACAGCGGTGCGCACAAGGATTGCGAAGTCGGGTCGATACACACGCCATCGCCGATCACGCGACTGGAAAACACCGGATCCGGCACTTGATCCAGTGGCATCAACACGCCGGACAAAGGTGCTAGCAGTTGCAGTTGTTGGGGTGTGGCCATGACGTCACCTGCTGTTTTGTTCTTTATAGAAGACATGCGATCTTTTATTTCCACCAATACTCGACCTGCACACCGACATTCGCACCGTGGCGCGCCGTGCCGAAGGCGCCGGTGTCGGACAGCGCCGAACCCTTGGCCAGTTCATTCGCCGCCCGCTTGGCCGCCTCGTTCCAGCTGGCATAGGTGTAATACAGACGCACCTCGGGACGTGCCCAGAACTCAGGGCCTTTGGGTGACCAGGTCGGGGCGATGGTGAACTTGCTCAACTTGCGCGTACCGCCCGCGGCGTCAACCTGATCGTGCCCCAGTTCGGTCACCAGCTTGAACTGCTCGGTGATCGCGTAAGCCGGACGAACGCCCAGGGACATCCAGTTCTGATCGCCACCGTCCGCACGAATATCCTTCTGGTAGACCGCCTCGACCTGCCCGCCAAATCGCGGAGTCACTTGCCAGTCGAAGAACTCCACCACCCGATAGCTTTTGTTGCTGTCGTCCAGTTTCACGTTACCGGTATAGCCCAGCCCGGTGCCGGGACCTTCGCCGTACTGGAACGCCAGTTTGTTCTTTCCGCCCAGAAAACCCTGTTGCACATGCTGGGTGGTTATCGCCCAGCCACGGTGTGCATCGCGGCTGTCGGGCTTGTCGATGTAGCTCAGCCCGACTTCCAGCTGACCGCCGGGGTTGGTGTTGAAACCGGCCACGTTGAAATCATGACGATTGATGTAGTCCTTCTGGTAAAGGTTGTCCTTGCGCGAGAACGCGTAGCTGTATTTCAAGTCGCCGATCAATACGTCCTCGATACCACCTCCGGTGGCGCTCTGGTTCCAGTAGTAGAAATCGGAAATGTGGATATCGTTACGCTTGTAGTAACGCCGACCGGCCCACAACGAGCCACCGTTGAGACTGGGCAGGTTCGACCACTGCGCGTACAGCTGCGGCAGGCGAACCGAACCGTTGTCACCCTTGAACGTCAGGCTGCGATCGTACTGGTTGTACAACGACGCCATGCCATCGACGCTGAGTACCGAACCGTCGTCCAGGGTGTACAGGTCCTGGCGTAATTCCAGTTCCCCATATTGCTCGCATTCATTGCCCAAACGGTATTTGGTCTGCGCGCCCGGCAACTGGAAACACGACTGGGCGCTGCTATTGACGGAAGTGCCGACCCCACTGCGCAAGTAACCGCCGAACTCGAGCGCCTCGGCTGTTAGAGGCAACATCAGACAAGCCCCTGCCACTGAAAGACTGCGATTTATTGTTGTTTTCAAGAGCCACCCCATTATTTTTATTGTGTGCAGCAGCAAAATCGGCGCGCAAAACTCCCCCGCGCAGCGTTCTGCGTGTTTTTTAAAACGCGTGTTTTTAGTGGTTGGTCAGGTGCAGCACGAACGACTCATAAGGCCGCAAACTCACCTGGCGATGTCGCGGCGGACAGTCCGGGTAATTGCTGATCACCCGACGTTGAGCCATCGTCTCGTTGATCACGTCATCCGGCAGTTCGACCTCGCAAGGCGTGCCGTAGAAGTTGTTCAACACCAGCAGGCGTTCGCCGTCGCCTTCGCGCACATACGCCCAGATCTGCGGGTGCTCGGGCAACAGCTGCCGGTACACGCCGTCCGACATCAACGCTTCATGGCGACGCAACGCGATCAGTTGACGGTAGTGATGCAACACTGAATCCGCGTCGTCGAGTTGAGTGGCCACGTTGATCTGCGCAGCGTTGGCCGGCACGTCGATCCACGGCACACCCGCGCTGAAACCGGCGTTCGGCTCGCAGTTCCAGTGCATCGGCGTGCGACCGTTGTCCCGGGATTTCTGCATGATCGCCGCCATGTTATCGGCGTCGTTGACACCGGCATCGCGCTGCAGGCGATGGATGTTCAGGGTTTCGACATCACGGTATTGATCGATGTGATCGAAACCCGGATTGGTCATGCCCAGTTCTTCGCCCTGGTACACAAACGGCGTGCCCTGGAGGAAGTGCAATGCCGTGCCGAGCATCTTCGCCGAGACAGCGCGGTACTCTCCGTCATTGCCAAAACGCGAGACCACCCGCGGCTGGTCGTGGTTACACCAGAACAGCGCGTTCCAGCCACCGCCGGCCTGCATGCCGGTCTGCCAATCGGAAAGGATGCGCTTGAGTTCGAGAAAATCGAAATCGGCGCGAACCCACTTCTGCAAGTTCGGGTAGTCAACCTTCAGGTGGTGGAAATTGAAGGTCATCGACAGTTCTTTCGAGGCCGGCTTCGAGTAACGAATGCAGTGCTCCAGGCTGGTGGATGACATCTCGCCGACGTTGATCAGGTCATGCCCTTCGAACACTTCGCGATGCATTTGCTGAAGGTAGTCGTGGACGTTCGGGCCGTCGGTATAGAAACGTCGGCCGTCGCTGTTGTCCTCGGGGAAATCCGCCGGTTTGGAGATCAGGTTGATCACGTCCAGACGGAATCCACCCACGCCTTTGTCACGCCAGAAACGCATCATCTTGAAGACTTCGGCGCGCACCTTCGGGTTGTCCCAATTCAGGTCGGCCTGTGTGTGATCGAACAGGTGGAGGAAGTATTGCCCGGTCTGGGCTTCGTACTCCCAGGCCGAGCCGCCGAACTTGGATTCCCAATTGTTCGGCTGGTCGCGCCAGATGTAGAAGTCGCGGTACGGGTTGTCTAGGCTGCTGCGGGCCTGCTGGAACCAGCTGTGCTCGATCGAGGTGTGGTTGACCACGATATCGAGCATCAGCTTGATCCCGCGCTTGCCGGCCTCGGCGATCAGCAACTCGCAATCGGCCATGGTCCCGTAGCTCGGGTCGATGGCGTAGTAATCGCTGATGTCGTAACCGTTGTCGCGCTGGGGTGAGCGCAGGAAGGGTGTGATCCACAAGCAATCGACGCCCAGCCAGTGCAGGTAATCGAGCTTGGCCACGACACCGAGCAAATCTCCCGTGGGGTTACCGGCGTGGCTGTGAAAACTCTTTGGGTAGATCTGGTAGATCACGGAGCGTTGCCAGTCTTGCATGGCGGGGTTCCTTCAAATGGTTTTGTGGTGTCCGTTATGGCCTCATCGCGGGCAAGCCTTGCTCCTACAAGGCGTGCGCCCTGTAGGAGCACCGCTTGCTCGCGATAGCGGTTTGTCAGGCGACCCGGTATCCAGGCCGGACAATTTTCATGCTCAACCCGCAGGTCAAAACAAACGGCACGACCATGGCGATGATCATCCCGATCACGAACATCGGAATGAACGCTGGAACGATCGAGATAAATCCGGGCAAGCCGCCGACGCCAATCGCCGAGGCCGTGACCTTGTTCAATGACAGGAAAATGCACCCCAGCGCCGAGCCGATCAGCGCGGCGTAGAACGGAAATTTGTAGCGCAGGTTGACCCCGAACATGGCCGGTTCCGTGATGCCGAAATAAGCGGAAATCGCCGAAGTGGAGGCCATGCTTTTGTCCCGAACATTGCGGGTCATGTAGAACACCGCCAGCGCGGCGCTGCCTTGGGCGAGGTTGGACATGACAATCATCGGCCAGATAAACGTGCCGCCCTGGGTGGATATAAGCTGCAGGTCCACCGCCAGGAACATGTGGTGCATGCCCGTGATCACCAGCGGCGCATACAGCAGGCCAAAAATCGCCCCGCCCACCATCGGCGCCAGGTCGAACAACAGCACCACGCCTTCGGTGATGAGGATCCCCAGGTGCCGGGTGACCGGACCGATCACGGCCAATGCCAGCACGCCGGTGACCACGATGGTGGTGATGGGCACCACCAGCAATTGAATGGCGTTAGGCACCCGCGCCCGCAGCCATTTCTCGATCACGCTCATCACATACGCGGCCAGCAGGATCGGCAGAATCTGCCCTTGATAACCGACCTTTTCGATCTGAAACCATCCGAGGATGTCGAAGTACGGCAGGCTTTGGCCGTCCAGCCCCGCGACGGCCTTGCCATAGTTCCAGGCGTTGAGCAGATCGGGGTGTACCAGCATCAGGCCGAGTACGATGCCGAGGATTTCGCTCCCGCCAAAACGCTTGGCCGCCGACCAGCCCACCAGTGCCGGCAGGAACACGAACGAGGTATTGGCCATCAGGTTGATCAGGCTCCAGAGGCCGTCGAGCGAGGGATACGCTTCAAGCAGGGTCTGGCCCTCAATGAACATGCCCTTGGCGCCGATCAGGTTGTTGATGCCCATCAGCAGGCCGGCAATGATCAGCGCCGGCAGGATCGGCATGAACACGTCGGAAAACACCCGCACCAGACGCTGCACAGCGTTGATTTTTTCAGCACTTTTCTGTTTGACGTCGGCGATGGTTGACGCGGCCAGACCGGTTTGACGGCGCAGTTCGGCGTAGACCTTTTCCACCTCGCCGGGGCCAATGACCACCTGGAACAAGCCACCGGTAAAGAACGAACCCTTGACCAGATCGACCTGGTTCAACGTGGCGCTGTTGACCAGGCTTGGGTCCTTGAGCGCAAGGCGCAGGCGCGTGACGCAGTGCGCGGCCTGCTCGAGGTTGTCGCTGCCACCGAGGCTTAACAGCAGCTCGCGGGCGATGTTCGGATAGTCGTGGCTCATGCTAGTTCTTCCGCTGTGGTTTTTTGTTATTGGCAGCACGCCGACGTGAAAAGTACTCGTCTGTACCAGTTAAATCAACAACTCGTACAGACGAGTTACAATTTGTTTAAGCCTGGCGGGTAGACTGAAGGAACCGCCCTACCCACAGAGGGCACGCTTCCAAACCCGCATGGACAATTTCCCACCCTGCCCTTAAGGTTCGAAACCTTCAGTTCAGCGCGGTTCAGAGTCATCACCATGAGCAAATACAACCAGATCTACACCGATCTGCTTGCCAGCATCACCACCGAACGGCTGGAACGTGGCGCCCGGCTGCCTTCCGAAACTGAATTGATGGACAGCTATCAGGCCAGCCGCGGCACGGTGCGCAAGGCCATCGAGCAACTTCAGGAGCGCGGTTTCGCTCAGAAAGTCCATGGCAAAGGCACGTTTGTCCTGTCCACTAACCCCATCGAATTTCAGCTGGGGGGCATCGTCAGTTTCCAGGAGACCTGGCCCCGGCTGGGCAATGACGTCAGCACCGAGGTGGTCGAATTCAGCCAGTCCCCTCTGGAAGGTGCACTGCTGGAACATATCCAGGCGGAAGAAGGCAGCTTGATCACGCGGATCAAGCGTGTACGCAGAATCGACGGCAAACGCGTGATTCTCGACATCAACCATTTCGTCAGCGACGTGATCCCAGGCCTGTCACGCGAAATCGCCGAGCACTCGATCTACGCCTACATCGAGCAAACCCTGCAGCTGCAAATCGCCTATGCACAGCGCACCATCGAAGCCGTGCCACGCAACAAGGACGATCAGCAGCATCTGGACCTGGACGATCAGAGCCATGTGATTGTGGTGAGCAACCAGACGTTTTTGCAGGACGGACGGCAGTTCGAGTACACCGAATCGCGGCATACGCTGGACAAGTTCTACTTTTCGGATGTGGCGCGGCGCTGACACGTCACCTCTCGAAATACGTTTGATGAGACATGTAGTGGTCTCTACTTCGAGCGCCTGACCCGCACCCATGAAAAAAGCCGTGTGAAATCAGATTTCACACGGCTTTTCAGGGTTGCCCGCCATCAAGTCAACAGGGGAACGTGCGGGATCACTCCCACTCAATCGTCGCCGGCGGCTTGCTCGACACGTCGTAAGTGACGCGGGAAATGCCTTCGATTTCGTTGATGATGCGGCCGCTGACGGTTTCCAGCAGTTCGTAAGGCAGGTGTGCCCAACGCGCAGTCATGAAGTCGATGGTTTCAACGGCACGCAGGGCCACGACCCAGGCGTAACGGCGGCCATCGCCAACAACGCCAACCGATTTCACTGGCTGGAACACCACGAATGCCTGGCTGACCTTGTGGTACCAATCGGCTTTGCGCAGTTCTTCGATGAAGATGTGGTCGGCGCGACGCAGCAGGTCGGCGTATTCCTTCTTCACTTCACCGAGGATGCGAACGCCAAGGCCCGGGCCCGGGAACGGGTGACGGTAGACCATGTCGTACGGCAGGCCGAGTTCCAGGCCCAGACGACGGACTTCGTCCTTGAACAGCTCGCGCAGGGGTTCAACCAGCTTGAGGTTCATTTCTTCCGGCAGGCCGCCCACGTTGTGGTGCGACTTGATGACGTGAGCCTTGCCGCTTTTGGCGCCAGCCGACTCGATCACGTCCGGGTAGATGGTGCCTTGGGCGAGGTACTTGATGTTGTCCAGTTTGTTGGACTGGGCATCGAATACGTCGATGAAGGTACGGCCGATGATCTTGCGTTTCTTCTCTGGATCGGACTCGCCGGCCAGGTTGTCGAGGAACTGATCTTCGGCGTTGGCACGGATCACCTTGACGCCCATGTTCTCGGCGAACATGGCCATCACTTGCTCACCTTCGTGCAGACGCAGCAGGCCGTTGTCGACGAAGACGCAGGTCAGTTGGTCGCCAATGGCTTTGTGCAGCAGTGCGGCAACCACGGAGGAGTCAACGCCGCCGGACAGGCCGAGCAGTACGTTGTCAGTGCCGACCTGGGCGCGAATGTTGGCGATGGCGTCTTCAGCAATTTTCGAAGGCGTCCACAGGGCTTCGCAGCCGCAGATGTCGAGGATGAAGCGCGACAGGATGCGACCGCCCTGTTTGGTGTGGGTCACTTCCGGGTGGAACTGCACGCCGTAATAGCCGCGAGCGTCGTCGAACATGCCGGCAATCGGGCAGCTCGGGGTGCTGGCGAGGATGTGGAAGTCCTGAGGCATTTTGGTGACTTTGTCACCGTGGCTCATCCACACGTCGAGGCCGAACAGGCCGTCAGCGTCGATGTGGTCTTCGATGCCGTCGAGCAGGCGGCTCTTGCCGACGACGTCGACACGGGCGTAACCGAACTCACGCAACTCGGAGCCTTCTACCTTGCCACCCAGCTGTTCAGCCATGGTCTGCATGCCGTAGCAGATACCGAAGACTGGTACGCCAAGGTCAAATACCGCTTGCGGGCAGCGAGGGCTGTTGGCTTCGTGCACGGACTCCGGGCCGCCGGCGAGAATGACGCCTTTTGGTGCGAATTCGCGAATCGCGTCTTCATCCATGTCGAACGGATGCAGTTCGCAGTACACGCCGATTTCACGCACGCGGCGAGCAATCAGCTGGGTGTACTGGGAACCGAAATCGAGGATCAGGATGCGGTGAGCGTGAATGTCGAGGGCCATGATTCAGTCTCGTCTAAATAATTCAGAAACAGTCGTGATTCAGAAACAACTCGGGGCTGAATCAAACAGCCCCGGTTACTTAACTTTTTGCTGGAAGGCTCAACCTACGCGGTAGTTTGGCGCTTCTTTGGTGATCTGCACGTCGTGAACATGGGACTCGGCCATGCCAGCGCCGGTGATCCGCACGAACTCAGGCTTGGTGCGCATTTCTTCGATGTCGGCACTGCCGGTGTAACCCATCGAGGAACGCAGGCCGCCCATCAGTTGATGGATGATGGCGCTCAGGGTGCCCTTGTAAGGAACACGCCCTTCAATGCCTTCCGGAACCAGCTTCTCGGCGCCTGCCGAAGAGTCCTGGAAGTAGCGGTCGGAGGAACCTTGAGCCTGGGACATGGCGCCCAGCGAACCCATGCCACGGTAAGCCTTGTACGAACGGCCCTGGAACAGTTCGATCTCGCCTGGCGCTTCTTCAGTACCGGCGAACATCGAGCCCATCATCACGCAGGAAGCACCGGCAACGATGGCCTTGGACAGGTCACCGGAGAAACGGATGCCGCCGTCGGCGATCAACGGAACGCCCGTGCCTTCAAGGGCAGCAGCGACGTTGGCGATGGCACTGATTTGCGGGACGCCGACACCGGCGACGATACGGGTGGTGCAGATCGAGCCAGGGCCGATACCGACCTTGACTGCGTCAGCGCCCGCTTCGGCCAGGGCCAGGGCGGCAGCGCCGGTGGCGATGTTGCCGCCGATGACCTGCACTTCAGGGAAGTTCTGCTTGACCCAGCGAACGCGGTCGATCACGCCCTTGGAGTGACCGTGAGCGGTGTCGACCACCACCACGTCAACACCGGCGTTGACCAGCGCAGCAACACGATCACCGGTGTCTTTACCGGTACCGACTGCAGCACCTACGCGCAGACGACCTTGATCGTCCTTGCTGGCCAGCGGGTAAGCCTTGGCTTTTTCGATGTCGTTGACGGTCATCATGCCTTTGAGGGCGAATTTGTCGTCGACGATCAACACACGTTCGATACGGTGCTTGTGCAACAGCTCGCGAACGTCGTTCTTGTCGGCACCTTCCTTGACAGTGACCAGGCGCTCTTTAGGCGTCATCACTTCGCGGACAGTAGCTTCCAGACGATTTTCGAAACGCACGTCACGGGAAGTCACGATGCCGACGAGGTCGCCATTGTGCAGTACCGGAACGCCGGAGATGTTGTGCATGCGGGTGAGTTCGAACAGTTCACGAACCGTGGCGTCAGCCTCGATGGTGATCGGGTCCTTGACCACGCCGGCCTCGTAACGCTTGACCTTGCGCACTTCGGCAGCTTGCTGCTCGATGGTCATGTTCTTGTGGATAATGCCGATGCCACCTTCCTGAGCCATGGCAATTGCCAGACGGGCTTCAGTGACGGTGTCCATGGCGGCAGAAACCAGGGGAATATTCAGCTCGATGCCACGGGTTAGGCGGGTCTTGAGACTGACTTCGTTAGGAAGCACCTCTGAATAACCAGGCACTAGGAGAATGTCGTCGAATGTCAGAGCTTCTTGGCTGATACGCAGCATCGCGGGGGCTCCCGAGCGGGAAAATGGAAGCGCGCCATTATAGTCAGACACCCCCTCGGGTTCAATGTAAAACTCTGGGTATTATTGTCATTACTGATATACGGGGATTACTGCACGAATTTGCGGGCACCGCTGCATTTATGTAGGAGCTGCCGAAGGCTGCGATCTTTGATCTTGATTTTAAAAAACAAGATAAAAAGATCGCAGCCTTCGGCAGCTCCTACAGGGGGTTGTGGTGCTTCAGAGTTCGACTTTCACCCAGCTGACCGGCTGATCGAGCCAATCGGCAAACTCGTCGATAAAGCTCTGCTTGAACCCGGCCTCGGCCCAGTTGTTGAAGATGAACCCCAGGTTGGAAAACCCGCATTCCTGCAAAAACAGAAATCCGTTGATGTCATCTTCATGCCCGCATTCAGGGCAGGTGAAGTTGTCGGTACGCCCCGGCATCCACTCTTCCAGACTTTCAAACAACGCTTCGCCGATTTCCTTGCGGCACTCGGCACAGCCCGCCTCCTCCAGGAAACCCTTGGCCGGGGTATAGATGCAGCGTTTGGTGATGATCTCCAGGCCATTGACCGGTTCACCAAACGGCAGTGCTTCCGGGTGCAGCACGACCGCGCGTGCGCCGTCGCCGATGGCATGGGCCATTCGATTGCCGGTTCGGCCACAGGTGGTCAGTTCTTCCTTGATGATGTTCTTGCGCACCAGCCAGCGCACGATCGCCCGCGCCCGGGGTTCGTGCACCGGCAGTGTAGAAATTTTCGGGACGATGATGCTTTGGGAATTCATGGTGCAAGCCTGCTCATACTGAATGATCCACCCTTGTAGGAGTGAGCCTGCTCCGGGCGGCGTTCCGACGATGGCGGTGGATCAGTCAATATTGATTTGGCTGATACACCGCCATCGTCGGAACGCCGCCCGGAGCAAGCTCACTCCTACAGGGTTTGCGGCCGGCAGCTTAATCCCTGACAAGCACAGGTCAAGTACTCAAATACCGCCCGATCAAGGCAATTCCACTCGCCAGGACCAACCAGGTCACAAGCCGCACGAATGCCTCGCGGGACAATCGCAGGGTCAGCCGCCGGCCGATCCATAGCCCTAACGCCATCGCGGGTAACAGACACAGCGCCAGTACCAACAAGGGTAGCTCGGCATACACGCCTGCGACGGCAAACAGGCTCAAACGCACCACCGTGCTGCAGCTGATCAGCGCGCTTTGGGTCGCGCGGGCCGCTTCCTTGGGCAGCCGACTGTTCAAATAGATCGCATATAAAAAGCCGCCACTGCCAAACAACGCACCGAACATCCCGCCCACCGTGCCCATGGGCACTGCCCAACCGACCGACAACTGCGCCGGCCGTTTTTTGACCCACAAGCTATAGACCGCATAGGCACTGATGAACAGACCCATCAGTAACAGCAGCAGATCAGATTTCAGGTTGAGCAGAAAGATCACCCCCAACGTGCACCCCACTGCCATACAGGGCAACAGCCGCAGCAATTCGGGTTTCGCCACCTCCTTTCGTGAAGGCAGCAAATTGCCAAAGGCCGCCACGAAATCCAGCAAGACCAGCAGCGGCACGATCTTCGACAGCGGCATGAACAGAATCAGAATCGGCCCTGCCACCAGCGCCGTACCGAAGCCGGCAATGCCAAACACGATGTACGCCAGGGCGATACCCAGCCCGATCACCAGCCAATCCGTAGCGCCGAATGGCCACTGGCTCAACAACTCAATAACGTTCATCTGCCCGCCTTCCTTGAACACCTGTCATGACTTTAGCTATCGAGGAGGGTTGCGACTAATATCTTAAAAGTCGCTTACCCATCTCAAAAAGGCATGCCTCGTGTTATCGACCCGGCAACTGCGGTACTTCGTCGAGATCGCCGAATGTGGAAGTTTCAGCACGGCAGCAGAGCGCCTGTTCGTGGCGCAGTCGGCGCTTAGCCGGCAAATCAAGGACATGGAAAGTCGCCTGCAAACGCCGCTATTCGAACGTACCGCCCGCCAGCCCCGACTGACGGCGGCTGGCGAAGCGTTCTTGCCGCGGGCAAAAAACCTGCTGACCGAGTTGAACAAGGCCAGTGAATTGGCCACTCAAGTAGGCAACGGCCAGTTGGGCACTTTGCGCTTGAGTCATTCCAGCACCGTTCCCATGAGTGGTCGCCTGCTGCGTGGCATCATCGACTACCTGGATCAGCAGCCTGGGGTGTCCATGGACATCGTCAAACTCTCTTCCGAGGCGCAACTCGAAGAATTGGCCGAGGGCCGTCTGGATGTCGGGCTGTTGCGCCTGCCCGTGCTGCGTCAACGTGAAGGGGTGCAAATTATTCCTTTATATAAAGAACGCTTGCTGCTGGCCGTTCCACCCAGGCATTGGCTGGCTGTGGATAACCACGCACAGGGCGTCGATCTGGGCCTGCTGAAGGACGAAGCCTTTATCTCGATCCCGCATCCCCAGCGCGGCGGGCTGAGTTACCTGTCGGCTGAGTTGTGCATGCGTCAGGGCTTCTTTCCCAAAGCCGCCAGGGTGGTGTCGCGCAAAACCACGCAACTGCAATTGATCCAGGCCGGATTCGGCATCGCCCTGTTGCCGGAATCGATGCAAGACATTGCACCGCCCGACATCCGCTTCCTGCCGCTGGCTGACCCGGATTGCCAGAGCACCGTGGCCCTCGCCTGCCGGCAGAGCCCGACGGCGCTGACTGAACAGTTCATCCGACATTTCACCGCGCCTATGTAGAAGCTGCCGCAGGCTGCGATCTTTTGATCTGGATTTATATTTTGAAGATCAAAAGTTCGCAGCCTGCGGCAGCACCTACAGGGGATCGTGTATTCCGTTGGAGATTGCCTTTATCATGCGCCCCATGATTAAAGATCCCTTTGCAAGACTCGGCCTGGACCGTGAAGTCCTGACTGTCAGCCAGCTCAACGGCCGCGCGCGGGTGTTGCTTGAAGACGTGTTCAGCAACATCTGGGTCGAAGGCGAAATCTCCAACCTCGCCCGTCCGGCGTCCGGCCATGTGTACTTCACGCTGAAGGACAGCGGCGCCCAGGTGCGTTGCGCGCTGTTTCGGCAGAACGCCGCGCGGGTTCGCCAGGCGCTGAAGGACGGCCTGGCGGTCAAGGTTCGGGGCAAGGTTTCGCTGTTCGAGGGGCGTGGCGACTATCAGTTGATCCTCGATACCGTGGAGCCGGCCGGTGATGGCGCCCTGCGCCTGGCCTTCGATGCCTTGAAGGAAAAGCTCAGCGCCGAAGGTCTGTTCAGTGCCGAACGCAAAGTGCCGCTGCCTGCGCACCCGCAACGCATCGGGATCATCAGTTCGCCGACCGGCGCAGTCATTCGCGACATTATTAGCGTGTTCAGACGCCGTGCTCCGCAGGTACAGCTGACGCTGATTCCAACCGCCGTGCAGGGTCGCGAAGCCACCGCGCAGATTGTTCGTGCGCTGAAGCTGGCCGATGCTCGCGGCTTCGACGCGTTGATCCTGGCTCGCGGCGGTGGTTCGCTGGAAGACCTCTGGTGTTTCAACGAAGAGGCCGTAGCCCGTGCCGTGGACGCCTGCGTGACGCCGATTGTCAGCGCCGTCGGGCATGAAACCGACGTGTCGATCAGTGACTTCGTCGCCGACGTGCGCGCACCAACGCCGTCCGCCGCCGCCGAGCTGCTGGCACCGGATTCCAGCGATCTGGTTCGCCGGGTCGAAAGCCTGCATCGACGTCTGGTCATGCGTATTCGCGATCGTCTGATGCGCGACCGTCTGCGCCTGGAAGGCATGTCACGTCGTCTGCGTCATCCCGGCGAACGCCTGCGTCAGCAAGCGCAACGCCTGGACGACCTGGACATGCGCATGCGCCGCGCGTTCGAACGCAACCTTAATACCCGTCGCGAGCGGTTGATCCGACTGGAAACACGCCTTGCCGGCCAGCATCCGGGCCGGCAACTGGCGATGTTGCGCCAGCGCCTCGACAGCCTTGCCGAACGCCTGCCCCGCGCCATGCGTGAAGGCCTTAAAGGCCGGCGTCTGCAGCTGCAAAGCCAGATGCAGACACTGCATGTGGTCAGTCCGCTGGCGACCCTTGGCCGCGGCTACAGCATTCTGCTGGATGAACGCGGCAACGCAATTCGTAACGCCGCCCAGACGCACACCGGCCAGCGCCTGAAAGCCAAGCTTGGCGAAGGCGAGTTGCACGTTCGGGTCGAAGACAATCACCTGACGCCTGTCACCCTTTCTTTACTGGATTGATCCATGCCGCGTTTCTTAGCTTCGCTGTTTCTGCTGTGCCTGACCTTCAACGCCCACGCTGACAGTTACATCACCCGCCTGCTGAACAAGCCAGTACCGGGCGGCGTGGCGGTGGTCGATCTGGGTGCATCCGCCCAGGCGCCGAAAGCCAGCTACCAGGGCAAACCGGTACTGGTGGTCAAGGAACAGAACAACTGGCTGGCCATCGTCGGCGTGCCGTTGACCGTCAAACCGGGCACGCAGCAGGTCACCAGCGGCGGCCGCAACCTGCCCTTCATCGTCGGCAACAAGAAATACCCGGAACAGCACATCACCCTGAAAAATACCCAGCAGGTCAATCCGAACCCGGCAAACCTGAAACGCATCGAGGGTGAACTGGCCGAGCAAATCCAGGCCTACCGCAGCTTCAGCCCGAACACGCCGAGCAACCTGTTGCTGGACAAACCGGTCAACGGCCCACTGTCGAGCAAGTTCGGCGTACGTCGTTTCTTCAACGGCGAAGAACGCAATCCTCACGCCGGACTGGATTTCGCCGTACCTGCCGGCACACCGATCAAGACGCCGGCGGCTGGCAAGGTGATTCTGATCGGCAATTACTTCTTCAATGGCAACACGGTATTCGTCGATCACGGCCAAGGGTTCATCAGCATGTTCTGCCACATGTCGAAGATTGACGTGAAGGTCGGCCAGCAAATGGCCCGCGGTGGTGTAGTCGGCAAGGTTGGCGCAACCGGCCGGGCAACCGGGCCGCACATGCACTGGAACATCAGCTTGAATGATGCACGGGTGGATCCGGCGATTTTTATTGGGGCGTTTCAGCCTTGACTCAAATTCGGCAAATTTCAGCGACGGTTTTTGATCTGGCTTTTGATCTTGATCCACCCGCCCTCGGCTTTCAGGTTGCCATCGCTGGCAGGCCAGCTCTCACGGCTTAAATCTCCACCCACTCATCAAACTCCGGACAATAAAAAACCCGCTGAAAACGCTTCAGCGGGTTTCTCATATCAGCGGTCCAGACGATCAGAAATCCTCAAGCCGCCACACTTCGTAAGCCGGTGTTTCATAGGGATGGCTGAGTTTCAACGCAGCCACTACGGCCACGATCAACTCATCCGCCACCACCAGCTCAACCTTCCACTCCTCAACCTGTTCGACCTGGCCACCTTGCCCAATGAACGGCTGACTGCCGTCCAGCGGGCGAAACTGGCCCAGGCCCAACACCTGCCATGAACAGTGGTCGTAAGCGCCGATTCGCCCGCCACCGGCAGCGAATACAGCGCTCTTGACCAACTCGACATGACTGGCCGGGACGAAGAAAGCGAGCTTGTACACGACGCTTAGTTCACCCACACGCGAGCGTTACGGAACATACGCATCCACGGCGCGTCTTCGTTCCAGTCTTCCGACCGCCACGAGTTCTGCACGGCGCGGAACACGCGCTCCGGGTGCGGCATCATGATGGTCACGCGACCGTCACGGCTGGTCAGCCCAGTGATGCCGCGCGGCGAACCGTTCGGGTTGGCCGGGTAGCTCTCGGTGACCTTGCCGTGGTTGTCGACGAAACGCATCGCTACGCAACCCGACAGATCAGCTTCAAGCAACGCTTCTTCGCTGGCAAATTCGGCGTGACCTTCACCGTGAGCGATGGCGATCGGCATACGCGAACCGGCCATGCCTTGCAGGAAGATCGAGTTCGACTCCTGGACCTGGACCATCGCCACGCGCGCTTCGAATTGCTCGGAACGGTTACGCACGAAGTGCGGCCAGAACTCGCTGCCCGGAATCAGCTCGTGCAGGTTGGACATCATCTGGCAACCGTTGCACACGCCGAGGGTAAAGCTGTCGTTACGTTCGAAGAAGCCCTGGAACGCGTCACGAGCACGGCTGTTGAACAGCGCGGACTTGGCCCAGCCTTCGCCGGCACCCAGTACGTCGCCGTAGGAGAAACCACCGCAAGCGACCAGACCTTTGAACTCGTTCAGGTCGACACGGCCGGCCAGAATGTCGCTCATGTGCACGTCGATCGCGCTGAAACCGGCGCGGTCGAAGGCGGCTGCCATTTCCACCTGACCGTTGACGCCCTGCTCACGCAGTACGGCAACCTGTGGGCGAATGCCTTTCTTGATGTAAGGCGCGGCAACGTTCTGGTTGACGTCGAAGCTCAGCTTGACGCTCAGGCCCGGGTTGTCTTCTTCCAGCAGCACGTCGAATTCTTGCTCGGCACAATCGGCGTTATCACGCAGGCGCTGAATCTGGTAGCTGGTTTCAGCCCAGGTACGCTGCAGCAGACGACGCTGACCTTCGAACACGGTTTCGCCGTTGAAGGTGATGTTGATCTGGCCGTTGTTCATCGGCTGACCGATCACCGACACGCACTCGCCCAGACCGGCAGCGCTGAATTGCGCGAGGATGTCTGGCGTAGCGTCCTGGCGAACCTGAATCACGGCACCCAGTTCTTCGTTGAACAGGATGGCAGCGATGTCGGCGGACGTTTCTGCCAGACCGTCGAGGTTCAGGCTCAGACCGCAGTGACCGGCGAACGCCATTTCCACGGTGCTGGTCAGCAAACCGCCGTCAGAGCGGTCGTGGTAAGCCAGCAAGTGACCGTCGGCGTTGAGGCCCTGGATCACAGCGAAGAAGGCCTTGAGGTCTTCGGCATCGTCAACGTCGGGAGCCTGGGAACCGAGCTTGCCGTGAACCTGGGCCAGGATCGAGGCGCCCATGCGGTTCTGGCCACGGCCCAGATCGATCAGGATCAGGTCGGTGGTGCCCTTGTCCATGCGCAGTTCCGGAGTCAGGGTCTGACGGATGTCAGCCACTGGCGCGAAACCGGTCACGATCAGCGACATCGGCGACGTCACGGTTTTGTCGACGCCTTCGTCGTTCCAGCGCGTGGCCATGGACATGGAGTCCTTGCCCACTGGAATGGTGATGCCCAACTCAGGGCACAATTCCATGCCGACCGCTTTCACGGTGTCGTAAAGGCGTGCGTCTTCACCCGGGTGACCGGCAGCGGACATCCAGTTGGCCGACAGTTTGATGTCGGAAATCTTGTTGATGCGCGAAGCGGCGATGTTGGTCAGGGTTTCACCGATGGCCATACGGCCGGACGCCGGAGCATTCAGCAGTGCCAGCGGAGTACGCTCGCCCATGGCCATGGCTTCACCGGTGTAAACGTCGAAACTGGTGGCAGTGACGGCAACGTCGGCGACCGGAACCTGCCAGGGGCCGACCATCTGATCACGGGCCACGAGGCCGGTGATGGTGCGGTCACCGATGGTGATCAGGAAGCTTTTGCTGGCGACAGCCGGGTGATGCAGAACGCGCTCGACGCAGTCTGCGATCTCCAGGGTGCTCGGATCGAAATCATCGCCCAGTTCGTTTTCACGTACAGCCGAACGGTGCATGCGCGGGGCTTTGCCCAGCAGCACTTCCAGTGGCATGTCCACCGGGCTGTTGCCGAAGTGGCTGTCGGTGACCGTCAGTTGCGGCTCGGCAGTGGCTTCGCCGACGACGGCAAACGGGCAACGCTCGCGTTCGCAGATCGCCTGGAAGCGTTCGAAGTCAGCCGGGCCGACCGCCAGAACGTAACGTTCCTGGGATTCGTTGCTCCAGATTTCGTGCGGGGCCATGCCCGGCTCGTCGTTTGGAATGTTGCGCAGTTCGAAGCGGCCACCACGGTTACCGTCGTTGACCAGTTCCGGGAAGGCATTGGACAGACCACCCGCGCCGACGTCATGGATGAAGCTGATCGGGTTTTTGTCACCCAATTGCCAGCAACGGTCGATGACTTCCTGGCAGCGGCGCTCCATCTCAGGGTTTTCGCGCTGTACAGAGGCGAAGTCGAGGTCCGCCGAGCTCGTACCGGTGGCCATGGAGGAAGCCGCACCGCCGCCCAGACCGATCAACATCGCCGGGCCGCCGAGCACGATCAGCTTGGAGCCGACGGTGATCTCGCCTTTCTGCACGTGTTCGGCACGGATGTTACCCATGCCGCCCGCCAGCATGATCGGCTTGTGGTAGCCACGAACTTCGTCGCCATGCGGGGTAGTGATCGACTGTTCGAAGGTACGGAAGTAACCGGTCAGTGCCGGGCGGCCGAATTCGTTGTTGAACGCGGCACCACCCAGTGGGCCTTCGATCATGATGTCCAGCGCGGTAACGATGCGCTCAGGCTTGCCGTACGGCACTTCCCACGGCTGTTCGAAGCCCGGGATTTGCAGGTTGGATACGGTGAAACCGGTCAGGCCAGCCTTTGGCTTGGCGCCGCGACCGGTGGCACCTTCGTCGCGGATTTCGCCACCGGAACCGGTGGACGCGCCCGGGAACGGGGCAATCGCGGTCGGGTGGTTGTGCGTCTCGACTTTCATCAGGATGTGCACCGGTTCCTGCACCGCACCGTACTGGCGGGTTTCAGGGTCCGGGAAGAAGCGGCCGGCAACGTTACCGACGATCACCGACGCGTTGTCCTTATAAGCAGACAGAACGCCTTCGCTGTGCATCTGGTAGGTGTTCTTGATCATGCCGAACAGGCTTTTTTCCTGGCTCTGACCGTCGATATCCCAACTGGCGTTGAAGATCTTGTGACGGCAGTGCTCGGAGTTCGCTTGGGCAAACATCATCAGTTCGATGTCGTGCGGGTTGCGCTTCAAGCCAATGAAGGCGTTGACCAGATAGTCGATCTCGTCTTCAGCCAGGGCCAGGCCCAGTTCGGTGTTGGCTTTTTCCAGCGCGGCACGGCCGCCACCCAACACATCGATCGCGGTGAGCGGTTTCGGCTCAGCGTGGCTGAACAGGCCGGCGGCTTGTTCGAGGCTTGCGAGAACGATCTGGGTCATGCGGTCGTGCAAGGCGTCCGAGATCAACTGCGCTTCGGTGTCGCTGAACTGGCCGGCAACATAGAAGGCGATGCCGCGCTCAAGGCGCTGGATCTTGGCCAGGCCGCAGTTGCGGGCAATGTCGCTGGCCTTGCTCGACCACGGCGAGATAGTGCCGAAACGCGGTAACACCAGGAACAGACGACCGGTCGGCTCCTGGACAGGAACACTTGGGCCGTACTTCAGAAGGCGCGCAAGCACCTGCTGTTCGTCGCCGGTCAGGACGCCGGTAACTTCGGCGAAGTGAGCGAATTCAGCATACAAGCCGCTGACAGCCGGGACTTTCTGGCTCAGTTGCTCAAGGAGTTTGCTGTGGCGAAAGGCAGAAAGGGCAGGAGCGCCGCGCAGGATCAACATCTTCGGGACAGCCTCGGGAAGGGGTGTGCTTTGAGGCCGTGCATTCTAGCCTAAACCGCCCGCGACATCACCCGAAACGGTACGGGCGGCCATACCCGGGCGTCGGGCTGGGGATTCGAACCTTAAATCGAAGTGCATGCGGGGTTATTTTTGCTGTCACAAATAAGCGTTCAGGCCCATTCCTGCGGGCTCTGGAGCGGTTTTTCGATCTCTAGCAGACTAGCCCTTCGCTGTCGAGATATGGCGCTCGTGGTCCTTTGCGTATACTGCGCAGATGTTTTCCCCAACGGCTTTGCGTCCGCGGTACGCCAAATGGCTGATCGCAACCGGACTCTTCCTGATGCTCAACGGGTGTGTTGATAAACCCAACACACTGGAGCGCGTAAAGGAGGATGGTGTGCTGCGGGTGGTTACCCGAAACAGTCCCGCCACCTACTTTCAGGATCGCAACGGTGAAACCGGCTTCGAATATGAGCTGGTGAAGCGTTTCGCCGACGATCTGGGGGTCGAGCTCAAAATCGAAACCGCCGACAACCTTGATGACCTGTTCAATCAGGTGGGCAAACCTAACGGCCCTGTCATGGCTGCTGCCGGTCTGGTCAGCAGCGAGCAACGCAAGAAGCAAGTGCGGTTTTCCCACTCTTACCTCGAAGTCACCCCCCAGATCATCTATCGCAATGGCCAATCGCGGCCAACCGATGCAGGCGATCTGGTCGGCAAGAAGATCATGGTGCTCAAGGGCAGCACCCACGCCGAACAATTGGCAGAACTGAAAAAGAAATTCCCCGCCATTGAATACGAAGAGTCCGACGCGGTTGAAGTCGTGGACCTGCTGCGGATGGTGGACGAAGGCCAGATCGATCTGACCCTGGTCGACTCCAATGAAGTGGCGATGAACCAGGTCTACTTCACCAACATACGGGTCGCTTTCGATCTCGGCGACGCCAGCAACCAGAGCTGGGCGGTGGCAGCGGGCGAAGACAACAGCCTGCTCAACGAGATCAACAGTTACCTCGACAAAGTGAAGAAGAACGGCACGCTGCAGCGGCTCAAGGATCGCTATTACGGCCACGTCGATGTCCTTGGCTACATGGGCGCCACCACCTTCGCCCAACATTTGCAGCAACGGCTTCCCAAGTACGAACAGCACTTCAAGGCATACGCCAAGAAAGAGAAAGTCGACTGGCGCTTGCTGGCGGCGGTGGGTTATCAGGAGTCCCTGTGGCAACCGGCCGTCACGTCCAAGACGGGCGTTCGGGGGTTGATGATGCTGACCCAGAATACGGCGCAGGCCATGGGCGTCTCCAATCGGCTCGACCCCAAACAAAGCATCATGGGCGGGGCCAAGTACCTGGCCTACATGAAAGATCAGCTGGACGAGTCGATTCAGGAACCCGACCGCACCTGGTTTGCGCTTGCGGCCTACAACGTTGGCAGCGGTCACCTGGATGACGCCCGCAAACTGACGGCCAAGGAAGGGTTGAACCCGGACAAATGGCTGGACGTGAAGAAGATCCTGCCGCGCCTGTCCCAGAAGCAGTGGTACAGCAAAACCCGCTACGGCTACGCCCGAGGCGGCGAGCCAGTGCACTTTGTGGCGAACATTCGGCGCTACTACGACATTCTGACCTGGGTCACGCAGCCGCAGCTTGAAGGCGATCAAGTGGCCGAGGGCAACCTGCATGTACCGGGCATCGACAAGACCAAGCCGAGCCAGGAAACGCCGCAGCTTTAAAGCAAAGATCGCAGCC
>NZ_JBYVMF010000006.1:66549-182967 GCF_058145095.1 Pseudomonas sp. MDV22-iso1 | reverse complement strand
CGCAGCCAAAATCAGCGTTTTCATCTCCGACACCGCCGACTTGAAGCCGACGAACAGCGCGTGCGCCACCAGTGCGTGGCCGATGTTCAGTTCGTTGATGCCCTTGATCGCGGCGACCGCTTCAACGTTGTGGTAGTGCAAACCGTGGCCGGCGTTGACGATCAAACCCTGGGCCAGACCGAAGGCCACGCCGTCCGCTACACGCTTCAGCTCTTCAGCCACGTCGGTCGGCGTCTCGGCATCCGCGTAGCGACCGGTGTGCAGTTCGATCGCCGGCGCGCCAACACGACGAGAGGCCTCGATCTGACGCTCATCGGCATCAATGAACAGCGACACCTCGCAGCCGATCTTCGCCAGGCGATCCACTGCGGCCTTGATGCGAGCTTCCTGCCCCGCTACGTCCAGGCCACCTTCAGTGGTCAATTCCTGGCGGGTTTCCGGCACCAGGCAGATGTGCGCCGGACGTATGCGCTCGGCAAACGCCATCATCTCTTCCGTGACACCCATTTCGAAGTTCATGCGGGTTTGCAGAACGTCCTTGAGCAACAGTACGTCGCGCTCCTGGATGTGCCGACGGTCTTCGCGCAGATGCACGGTGATCCCGTCAGCGCCCGCCTCTTCCGCGTCCAGCGCAGCCTTGACCGGATCGGGATAGCGAGTGCCCCGGGCCTGACGCAGAGTGGCAACGTGATCAATGTTCACGCCAAGAAGAATGCGATTGCTGGTGGTCACGGAAGCGCTCCTGAAGAGGGGAAAGTTCGGTGCACAGCATACACGGGGAGATTGTGTCTGTTGACCCTAGGGCTTTCGAAACAACTCTCGGGACACCAACGGCTGACCACCCAGATGCACGGCCAGGGCCTGGCGCATCAAACGCTTGGCAGCCGACAACGCGCCGGGGGCGGACCAGTCGGCTTCGGCCATGGCCAGCAGCTCAGTGCCGTTGAACAAACCGGGTTGCAGCAGATACACGCGCTCAAGCCCCGCGTCCACTTGCAAACGGTAGAGCCCATCCGGCGCGATGGTCTCGCCATGGATGTCGGTACTCAGCGCAAAGCCATAACCAAGATCATCCAGCAGCCGCCACTCAAAGGAACGCAGCAGTGGTTCCAGGGGACGGCCCTCGGCCAGCGCAATCAACGTCGCGGCATAGTGATCGAATACACCGGGAAGAGGGTCTTCGGCGGGCAGCATTCGAATCAGCAGTTCATTGAGATAGAGGCCACTGAACAGTGCCTCCCCGATAAGCCAGGTGGATACACCCGCACTTTCCATTCGTCCGACGTTCTTCAGCTCGCCACGCCCCCGAAACTCCACTTCCAGCGGCACGAAGGGTCGCGCCAATGTTCCGGCCTTACCTCGAGCACTGCGCAACACCGCCCGCAGCCGACCTTGCGGCGTGAGGAAGTCCACCAGTGCACTGCTTTCGCGGTAAGCGCGGGTGTGGAGTACGAAGGCGGGTTGAGCGATGGGTGGGGTTTGCGACATGGAAGTCAGGGTTCTCAATAAAGAAACGCAGGCTTATGAAACACCCAAAACCACTGTGGGAGCGAGCTTGCTCGCGATAGCGGTGTGACAGTCGGCATCAATGCTGAATGTTACACCGCTATCGCGAGCAGGCTCGCTCCCACAGGGTATTTCTGGAGTACAGGTGCCGAGTCTTACAGGTCGCCGTAACCCAGCGAACGCAGGGCACGCTCGTCGTCAGACCAGCCGCCTTTCACCTTGACCCAGAGGTTCAACATGATCTTGGAGTCAAACAACAGCTCCATGTCCTTGCGCGCCTCGGTGCCGATGCGTTTGATGCGCTCGCCCTTGTCACCAATGATGATCTTCTTCTGACCGTCACGTTCTACGAGGATCAAGGCATGAATGTGCAGGGTTTTGCCCTGCTGCTTGAACTCTTCGATTTCCACGGTGATCTGGTACGGCAGCTCCGCGCCCATCTGGCGCATGATTTTCTCGCGCACCAATTCAGCCGCCAGGAAGCGACTGCTGCGGTCAGTGATCTGATCTTCCGGGAAGAAGTGATCGTTCTCCGGCAGGTAACCGGCGATTACTCGCTCCAGCGCTTCGAGGTTGTGCCCGTGCTGGGCCGAGATCGGCATGATCTGCGCGTTCGGCAGCTGTTCCTGCAACCACGACAGGTGCGGCATCAGTTCAGCTTTGTCTTCGATGCGATCGGTCTTGTTCAGCGCCACGATCAGCGGGCCGGTCACGTACTGGACGCGTTCCAGGACCATCTGGTCCTCGTCGGTCCACTTGGTGCGATCCACCACGAAGATCACCACGTCGACGTCTTTCAACGCCGCCGAAGCGGTCTTGTTCATGTAGCGGTTGAGGGCTTTTTCGCCACCTTTGTGCATACCGGGGGTGTCGACGTAGATGGCCTGCACGGCGCCTTCGGTCTTGATGCCCAGCATGTTGTGACGCGTGGTCTGAGGCTTGCGCGAGGTAATCGCCAGCTTCTGGCCCAGAATGTGGTTCAGCAGCGTGGACTTGCCCACGTTGGGACGGCCGACGATGGCAACATAGCCACAGCGTGTTGCGGTTGAATCAGTCATTGCCATTCTCCACACCCAGGGCAATCAGTGCTGCGGCGGCCGCTACCTGTTCGGCAATACGACGACTCACACCCTGACCTCGGCTTTTTTCATTCAGTAAGGTGATTTCACATTCGACGAAGAACGTCCGGCAATGCGGCTCACCCTGGATATCCACCACTTCGTAACGTGGCAGCTCACAACCGCGCGATTGCAGGAATTCCTGCAAACGGGTTTTTGGATCTTTGTTGGTGTCGACCAGTGTCAGGCCTTCGAACTCACCGGCCAGCCAGGCCAGAACGCGCTCGCGCGCCATGTCCATGCCAGCATCCAGGTAGATTGCACCAATCAGCGCTTCCAGGGCATCGGCCAGAATCGATTCGCGACGAAAACCGCCGCTCTTCAATTCACCGGAACCCAGACGCAGGTAGTCGCCCAGGTCGAAACCACGGGCCAGCACGGCCAGGGTCTCGCCTTTGACCAGGCGGGCACGCAAGCGTGACAGTTGGCCTTCGCGAGCCAGCGGAAAGCGATCGAACAGTGCTTCGCCAGCGACGAAGTTGAGAATGGCATCACCGAGGAACTCCAGGCGTTCGTTGTTACGCCCGGCAAAGCTGCGGTGAGTCAGGGCCAGGACCATCAGTTCCTGGTCTTTGAAGGTGTAGCCGAGCTGACGCTCTAGACGGCTTAAGGAAACGCTCACGGTGTACCCACGCTGAGTTCGTGGCTGGATTCCACCGCCATCGCCGTGGTGCGGCGCGGGCTTGGGACAATTAACGCTGTGTTCAAAAATTACATCCTGAATATCATTGTTTTCATGCGTCCGGGGCCGATTGTGCCGGTTCCAGAAATGCATTCGGCGCTGTGTTCAACAGCGCCGTGTGTGATTACTTGATCAGGCCAACCCGCGAGAAATTCGGCAGGTGACTGAGTTTGGGTTCTGGCCAGCTCATCCAGACAGCGAAGGCCTTGCCGACGATATTCTTGTCGGGAACCATGCCCAGCAGATCCTTGGGAATGTTCGGATCATCCCAGTAGCGACTGTCGTTCGAATTGTCGCGGTTGTCGCCCATCATGAAGTAGTGCCCGGCAGGCACGGTCCATGAACGGTCCGGCGTTGCGCGGTAGCGGCTCATTTCCTTGCGGATCAGGTGCTCGGCGATGCCGAGTTTTTCCTTGTAGAGCTCGGCGCTGCCCAGCGTGCCCGGTTCGGAGCCCACCAGCTGCTCGGCGACTGACTCGCCGTTGACGAACAGGCGCTTGTCCGCGGTGTAACGAATCTGATCACCCGGCAGGCCCACTACACGCTTGATGTAGTTGACGTTCGGATCGCTCGGGTAGCGAAAGACCATCACATCGCCGCGCTGCGGATCACCGACTTCGATGATTTTCTTGTCGATCACCGGCAAGCGGATCCCATAGGAAAACTTGCTCACCAGAATGAAGTCGCCGACATCCAGGGTCGGTTTCATCGAGCCTGATGGAATCTGGAACGGTTCCACCAGGAACGAACGCAGCACCAACACGATGAACAGCACCGGGAAGAACGATTTGCCGTATTCGACCAGCAGCGGCTCTTTGTTCAGTTTCTCGACCACCATCCCGTCAGGCTGGCTGACGCTGCCCTGATAGGAAGCAATGGCAGCACGCCGACGCGGCGCAAGAATAACCAGATCGAGCAACGCCAACAGGCCGCAGACGAACACGGCGATGACCAGCAACAGCGGGAAATTTAGTGACATAGGACCTAACTATCCAACCTGAGCACTGCAAGGAAGGCTTCTTGTGGAATTTCCACGTTACCGACTTGCTTCATGCGTTTTTTACCGGCCTTCTGCTTTTCCAACAGCTTGCGCTTACGGCTAACGTCGCCGCCGTAGCATTTGGCCAATACGTTCTTTCTGAGTGCCTTGACGGACGTACGCGCAATGATCTGACCGCCAATGGCGGCCTGGATCGCAACGTCGAACATCTGACGCGGAATCAGTTCTTTCATCTTCTCGGTCAACTGGCGACCTTTGTAGTGCGCGTTATCCTTGTGCACGATCAGCGCCAGGGCGTCGACCTTGTCACCGTTGATCAGCACATCCAGCTTCACCAGATTAGCCGATTGATAACGATCGAAATGGTAATCCAGCGAAGCATAGCCACGGCTGGTCGACTTGAGACGGTCAAAGAAGTCGAGGACCACTTCGTTCATCGGCAAATCGTAGGTCACCTGGACCTGGGTACCGAGGAACAGCATGTCGTGCTGCACGCCACGCTTTTCGATACACAGGGTAATGACGTTGCCCAGGTGCTCCTGCGGCACAAGAATATTGGCCCGCACGATCGGTTCACGCATGTCTTCGATAGAGGACAGGTCTGGAAGCTTCGACGGGTTGTCGACGTAAATCGTTTCACCGGTTTTCAGCAGCAGCTCGAAAATTACGGTTGGCGCCGTGGTGATCAGGTCCAGGTCGTACTCGCGCTCCAGGCGCTCCTGGATGATTTCCATGTGCAGCATGCCGAGGAAGCCGCAACGGAAGCCGAAGCCCAGGGCGTCGGAGCTTTCCGGGGTGTATTGCAGCGACGAATCGTTCAGCGTGAGCTTTTGCAGCGCTTCGCGGAAGTCTTCGAAATCGTCGGAGCTGACCGGAAACAGGCCGGCGTAGACCTGCGGCTGAATGCGTTTGAAGCCTGGCAGCACATCGACGTCGGGCGTGGAGCTCAAGGTCAGGGTGTCACCGACCGGTGCACCGTGAATGTCCTTGATGCCGGCAATGATGAAGCCCACTTCGCCGGCCTTCAGGTCAACGGTGGCGGTGTGTTTCGGGTTGAAGACACCGACGCTGTCCACCAGGTGGATCTTGCCGGTGGACTTGACCAGAATCTTGTCGCCCTTCTTCACGCGGCCATGGCGCACGCGAACCAGGGAAACAACGCCCAGATAGTTGTCGAACCAGGAGTCGATGATCAACGCTTGCAGCGGATCTTCGTAGTTACCGGTTGGCGCAGGAATGGTATGCACCAGGCGCTCGAGTACTTCATCGACGCCCAGACCGGTCTTGGCACTGCACTCGACCGCATCCGTCGCGTCGATGCCGATGATTTTCTCGATTTCTTCTTTGACGCGGTCCGGATCGGCCTGTGGCAGGTCGATCTTGTTCAGGACCGGCATGACTTCCAGGCCCTGCTCGATGGCCGTGTAGCAGTTGGCAACCGACTGCGCCTCAACGCCCTGACCGGCATCGACTACCAGCAACGCACCTTCACAGGCCGCCAGCGACCGGCTGACTTCATAGGTGAAGTCAACGTGGCCCGGGGTATCAATGAAGTTCAGCTGGTACTTGATGCCATCGCGAGCGGTGTAATACAGGGTGACGCTATGGGCCTTGATGGTGATCCCGCGTTCACGCTCCAGGTCCATGGAGTCCAGCACCTGGGCTTCCATTTCGCGCTCGGCAAGGCCGCCGCACATCTGGATGAATCGATCAGCCAGCGTCGACTTGCCATGGTCAATGTGGGCGATGATGGAGAAATTGCGGATATGACTCAAATCACTCACGGATCAACACTCAAAAAGGCTGCAGGCATAGCCCGCCGAAAAATAGCCGGGAATTGTACCTGATCCACGGCGCAAGCGTCACGTTTGCAGGTCAGACGGCGCATACAAAAACGCCCCGACCTTGCGGCAGGGGCGTTTCTTGAGAGTGGCGAAGCTGGGAAATACCCGGAATCAACCGGCCCGACGCAACAGCCAGACCCCGGCCAGGGCGCACACACTGGCGGGCACCAGCACCGCAAACAGCGGCGAGAAACCGAACACCAGGCTCGAAGGGCCGAGCAGATCCTGGACGATACGGAAGGTGAACCCCACCAGCACGCCAGTAAACACACGCTGGCCGAGGGTCACCGAACGCAGCGGACCGAAGATGAAGGAGATCGCCATCAGCACCAGTGCAGCGGTGACCAGTGGCTGCAACACCTTGACCCAAAATGCCAGCCAGTACCGGCCGTTGTTCAGCCCCTGGTCAGCCAGGTAATGGATGTAACCCCACAAGCCGGAAATCGACAGCGACTCGGGCGCCATGACCACAGTGCTCAGCAACTGCGGGCTCAGGGCAATTTCCCAGCGCTCTACAGGTGTCGTGACCACTTCGGTGCTTTTCTCATGGAACAGCGTGGTGGTGACGTCGCTAAGCTGCCAGTGATCCTTGTCGAACTCGGCGCGCTTGGAAAAACTCGCCGACAGCATGTGCCGTTCTTTATCGAAGTGGTAACGGGTTACGCCATACAGCAAGCCATTGGGCTGTACCGAGTTGACGTGGATGAACTCGTCACCCTGGCGATGCCACAAGCCATGCCGGGCGCTTTGTGCATCCCCACTGCCTTGTGCCAATGAACGATTGGCTTGCGCGGCGCTTTCGGTGGCGGGCGCCACGTATTCGCCAATCAACACACCAGCGACCATCAATACCAGCATCGGCTTCATGACCGCCCAGACGATACGGCCGATGGAAACGCCGGCTGCGCGCATGATCGTGAGTTCGCTGTTACTGGCCAGGCTACCCAGACCGATCAGGCACCCGATGAGCGCCGCCATCGGCAACATGTCGTAGAGACGACGCGGCGCCGTCAGCAGGACGTAGCTCAAGACGTCCAGCAAGGTATAGGTATCGCTGGCGTCGCCCATCTCATCGATAAAGGCGAACAGCGTCGCCAGACCGAGAATAATCCCCAATACCGCCAGGATGGCCACGAACACGCTGCTACCGATGTAGCGATCCAGCTTAACCACGGGCCACCTCCAGCGCGCTGCGGCGACTCGCCAGTTTCAAGCGCATGGGCTCCCAATAAAGCAGGACAAGGCCAATTGCCAGGAAGATTCCGTGCACCGGCCACAGGCCCAAAGCCATCGGAAGCTTGCCTTTTTCCAGCGCGCCACGGGCGGCAATCAGGATGGTCAGGTAAGCCATGTAGAGAAGAATCGCCGGTAGCAGTTTGAGGAAACGTCCCTGACGCGGATTGACGCGCGACAGCGGCACCGCCATCAGCGTGACGATGAACACCAGCAATGGCAGCGAGATTCGCCATTGCAGCTCGGTGCGCGAACGGATGTCTTCACTACCAAAGAGGCTGCTGGTAGGCATTGCATCCCGGTCGGTGACTTCGTCACTGACATCCGGCTTGGGCAGCAGAACACCATATTCTTCGTATTTGATTGCACGGTAATCAGCCTGCCCCGGACTGCCGTCGTAGCGGTAACCGTTGTCGAGAATCAGATAGCGGTTGCCGTCCGGGCGGATTTCCTGACGGCCTTTTTCGGCCACCAGCACGGAAATACCACGATCCTTCTGGTCCGACGACGTGTTCTTTTGCGAAATGAACACGCCACCCAAATGGATACGATCGTCCGTCAGCGTTTCGGTATAGGTCACCCGCGTACCGTCACGCAACGCCTGGAAGCGTCCGGGCTCCAGCGTATCGAACTCGGTCAGGGCGTCCTGCTTGTTCAACAGCAACTGAAATTGATTGGCCCCTTGTGGCGCCAGGCTCAGGCTCAACCACGCCACCACGAGGGCGACCAGAGTGGCCGGAAACAGAGTCATGGCGAACAGGCGTTGCTGGCTCATGCCGGTGGCCGACAGGACGGTCATTTCGCTTTCGAGGTACAAGCGACCGTAGGCCAGCAGGATGCCCAGAAACAGCCCGAGGGGCAGGATGAGCTGCAGGAAACCCGGAAGTCGAAAACCCATGATCAGAAACAGCGAGCCCGGATCCAGAAGACCTGCCGCCGCCTGGGCGAGGTATTTGATGAAGCGTCCGCTCATGATGATGACCAGCAGCACGGCGCTAACGGCACTCAGGGTCAACAGGACTTCGCGGGATAGGTAACGAAAGACAATCAAACCAGACACTCCAGGGTTGTCAGGCGAAGGCGGCCAAACAAGCAAACATATCAGGCGGACCGCAAGGCAGGGCCGCCGAAAAGATGGCGCATTATCCTGTGATTGTGCGCGCCTGTCACTGCGCAATGCATTGGCGCGCAGGGCGCAGGAGCAAGCCTGCTCCGGACGGCGATCCGAGGATCATCGCCTCCCTGCAGCGGGAAGTCTGACACCCCGTGGCGGGCTCGGGTTCCTTGCGAGCAGGCGTACCCCCACAATCGTAAGACCGAGGGTTGTCAGGCGCAGCAGGCGAGGTTCAAACTGCGGCCTTTGTCGCAGGTCGTGTCTTGCGTCTTTCTATTTATAAGCAAGTTCATACGCTTGCGTGTTGACCATTGATTCAGGGGCCCGGACATGGAACTGGTTGTAAAAAGCGTTAACCCAGAAACGTTGAAGACCGCCACTCTGGTCGTCGCCATCAGCGAAGGCCGCAAACTTGGCGCCGTTGCCAAGCAACTCGACGAATTGAGCGGCGGCGCAATCAGCGCTGTCCTCAAGCGCGGCGACCTGGCCGGCAAAGTTGGCCAGAGCCTGCTGCTGCACAGCCTGCCGAACCTCAAAGCCGAGCGCGTATTGCTCGTCGGCGTGGGCAAGGACGAAGAGCTGGGCGATCGCCCGTTCCGTAAAATGATCGCCGGCATCCTCAACACCCTGAAAGGTCTGGGCGGCACTGATGCGGTGCTTGCGCTGGACGAAGTGGTGGTCAAAGGTCGCGACAGCTACGGCAAGACCCGTCTGCTGGCCGAAACCCTGGTGGACGGCGAGTACACGTTCGATCAGTTCAAGAGCCAGAAAGCCGAGCCTCGCGCACTGAAGAAAGTCACCCTGGTGACCATCAAGGCAGCCCAGGCTGAAGTTGAACGCGCCGTGGCCCACGCGACCGCGATTGCCAATGGCATGGCGTTCACCCGTAACCTGGGCAACCTGCCACCGAACATCTGCCACCCGACGTTCCTCGGTGAACAGGCGAAGAACCTGGGCAAGGAATTCAAAAGCCTGAAAGTCGAAGTCCTCGATGAGAAGAAGATCAAGGACCTGGGCATGGGCTCGTTCTACGCCGTCGGCCAGGGCAGCGCCCAGCCTCCGCGCCTGATCGTCATGCAATACAACGGTGGCAAGAAATCCGAGAAGCCTTACGCGCTGGTCGGCAAAGGCATCACGTTTGACACCGGCGGCATCAGCCTCAAGCCAGGCGCCGGCATGGACGAAATGAAGTACGACATGGGCGGCGCTGCCAGCGTGTTCGGTACCCTGCGTGCCGTGCTCGAGCTGAAACTGCCGATCAACCTGGTGTGCATCCTCGCCTGTGCCGAAAACATGCCGAGCGGCAACGCTGCGCGCCCTGGCGACATCGTGACCACCATGAGCGGCCAGACCGTGGAAATCCTCAACACTGACGCCGAAGGCCGTCTGGTGCTGTGCGATGCCCTGACCTACTCCGAACGCTTCAAGCCACAGGCCGTGATCGACATCGCGACCCTGACCGGCGCTTGCGTCGTTGCGCTGGGTGCTCACACCTCCGGCCTGCTGGGCAACAACGACGAACTGATCGGCCAACTGTTGAGCGCCGGCCAGTCCGCCGACGACCGCGCCTGGCAGCTGCCGTTGTTCGACGAGTACCAGGAACAGCTGGACAGCCCGTTCGCCGACATCGCCAACATTGGCGGCCCGAAAGCCGGCACCATCACTGCCGCCTGCTTCCTGTCGCGCTTCACCAAGAACCTGAACTGGGCGCACCTGGACATCGCCGGCACTGCCTGGACCAGCGGCGGCAAGGACAAAGGCGCCACTGGCCGCCCGGTTCCACTGCTGACCCAATACCTGCTGGATCGCGCCAAGGCCTAAATATCGCTCACTGACTACTGTAGGAGCGAGCTGGCTCGCGAAAAACTCAAGATCGCCGCGATTAACCTGGTTTCCCGCGCAATCGTTGACGACCTTCGCGAGCAAGCTCGCTCCTACAGATTCCGCGGAAGTTGATTCCAGGAACCGCAATGACCAAAGTCGACTTCTATATCCTGCCCAGCGCCGATCCTTCGGCGCGGCTGGATTTCGCCTGCAAGCTCACCGAAAAAGCGTGGCGCATGGGGCACCGTATCTATCTGCATTGCAGCGATGCCGCCCAACGCGACGATCTTGATGCACGCCTGTGGGCCTTCAAGGGCGAAAGTTTCGTTCCACACGGGCCCGCTGAGAACGAGCCGGCGGGTTTGATCGTGCTGGGACTGGGTGACGACTGCGGTCAGCACCAGGATCTGCTGGTCAACCTTGACCTGAAAGTGCCCGCCTTTGCCAAACAGTTCGCCCGTGTGGCGGAAGTGGTGGTAGAAGAGCCAACGATTCGCCAGGCCGCGCGGGAGAGTTTCCGCTTCTATCGCGAACAGGGCTATCCTCTGCAAGACCACCGTTTACAGCGACTCTGAGTATTCCGATGGACACGCCAAAAACGCACCAACAGTCCGCGCATCTGCTGGACGACCTCGAGTCGATCCGCCAACTGCTCGGCGATGACAACCTGCAACCACCGCTTTTGACCGACACGGTCGAGGACGAGGATCAGGAACAGATTCCGATGTTGTTCGAGGCCGTCGACACCGCGCCGCCTGCCGCCGAGCCCTCCCCCGCCCCGGCAGCACCTGCTGCGGACAAAGGCCCCGACGCCTTGCTGCATCTGGACGGAGAACTGCGCGCCGCCGCCATGCTGATCATGCAAGACGTGATCGATGACTTCGCTCCGCATATCGAAACCGAAATCAAACGCCGGCTCGCCGCGCGGATGGAAAGGTTGCTCAGTCAGTACGAATGACCCTCAATCCCCTCTGTGGTGAGGGGATTTATCCCCTCGCCACAGTCCGCCCCCGCTCGCCCTGCGCCCCATGCCCCGCTATACTTGCCGGCTTTTCCTGAATAAATGCCAATAGGGTCCCGCCGCGCATGGATAAGACCTACCAGCCGCACGCCATTGAAGCTTCCTGGTACAACACCTGGGAGTCAGAGAATTACTTCGCCCCGCAAGGCGCGGGCGAGTCCTACACCATCATGATCCCGCCGCCGAACGTCACCGGCAGCCTGCACATGGGTCACGGTTTCAACAACGCGATCATGGACGCCCTGATCCGTTTTCGCCGCATGCAGGGTCGCAATACCCTGTGGCAGCCGGGCACCGACCACGCCGGTATCGCCACGCAAATGCTGGTGGAACGTCAGCTCGAAGCCCAAGGCCAGAGCCGTCATGATCTGGGCCGTGAGAAATTCCTCGAGAAAATCTGGGAATGGAAGGATCAGTCCGGCGGCAACATCAGCCGTCAGATCCGCCGCCTCGGTTCGTCCGTCGACTGGAGCCGCGAGCGCTTCACCATGGACGACGGTCTCTCGGAAGCCGTTAAAGAAGCGTTCGTGCGCCTGCACGAAGACGGCCTGATCTATCGCGGCAAGCGCCTGGTCAACTGGGACACCAAGTTGCACACGGCGATTTCCGACCTCGAAGTGGAAAACCACGACGAGAAAGGCTTCCTGTGGAACCTGAAATACCCGCTGGCCGATGGCGCAAAAACCGCTGAAGGCAACGATTTCCTGATCGTCGCGACCACTCGCCCGGAAACCATGCTCGGCGACTCCGCCGTCGCGGTAAACCCGAACGACGAACGCTACAAAGCCCTGATCGGCAAATTTGTCGAGTTGCCGCTGGTCGGCCGCCGTATCCCGATCATCGCCGACGATTATTGCGACCCTGAATTCGGCACCGGCTGTGTGAAAATCACCCCGGCTCACGATTTCAACGACTACGAAGTCGGCAAGCGCCACAACCTGCCGCTGCTGAACATCTTCGACAAGAACGCGGCCGTGCTGCCTGCCTGCCAGGTGTTCAACCTCGATGGCACGCTGAACGAAAGCATCGACGGCAAGATCCCGGCCGAATACGCCGGCCTCGACCGTTTCGAAGCGCGCAAGCAAATTGTTGCGGCATTCGACGCCGCGGGCCTGCTGGTCAGCGTTGACGATCACGCCCTGAAAGTGCCGAAAGGCGACCGTTCCGGCACCATCATCGAGCCGTGGCTGACCGACCAGTGGTACGTGTCCACCAAGCCGTTGGCCGAACCGGCGATTGCCGCCGTTGAAGACGGCCGTATCCAGTTCGTGCCTAAACAGTACGAAAACATGTATTTCTCGTGGATGCGCGACATCCAGGATTGGTGCATCAGCCGTCAGCTGTGGTGGGGCCACCGGATTCCGGCCTGGTACGACGAGTCGGGCAAGGTTTACGTGGGCCGCGATGAAGCCGAAGTACGCGCCAAGAACAACCTAGGGCCGGACGTTGCGCTGCAGCAGGACAACGACGTTCTCGATACCTGGTTCAGCTCCGGCTTGTGGACCTTCTCCACCCTGGGCTGGCCTGAGCAGACCGAGTTCCTGAAGAAATTCCACTCCACCGACGTGCTGGTCACCGGTTTCGACATCATTTTCTTCTGGGTTGCCCGGATGATCATGCTCACCATGCACTTGGTGAAAAACGAAGACGGCACCCCTCAAGTCCCGTTCAAGACTGTTTATGTGCACGGTCTGGTGCGTGATGGCCAGGGCCAGAAGATGTCCAAGTCCAAGGGTAACGTCCTGGACCCGCTGGATATCATCGACGGTATCGAGCTGGAAGATCTGGTGCAGAAACGCACCTCTGGCATGATGCAGCCGAAACTGGCGAAGAAGATCGAGAAGCAGACCCGCGACGAGTTCGCCGACGGCATCGCCAGTTACGGCACCGATGCCCTGCGCTTCACGTTCTGCTCGCTGGCGTCCACCGGTCGTGACATCAAGTTCGACATGGGTCGCGTCGAGGGCTATCGCAACTTCTGCAACAAGATCTGGAACGCCGCGCGCTACGTGCTGGACAAGGGCGAAGATTGCGGCCAGAACGGCGAGGCTTACGAGCTGTCCCTGGCGGATCGCTGGATCATCTCGCAACTGCAACGCACCGAAGCCGAAGTAACGCGTCAGCTCGACCAGTTCCGCTTTGACCTGGCGGCACAAGCGCTCTACGAGTTCATCTGGAACCAGTATTGCGATTGGTACCTCGAACTCTCCAAGCCTGTGCTATGGGACGAAAACGCGCCGGTCGAACGTCAGCGCGGCACCCGCCGCACACTGGTTCGTGTGCTGGAAGTAGCGTTGCGCCTGGCGCATCCGTTCATGCCGTTCATCACCGAAGAAATCTGGCAGCGCATCGCACCGCTGGCCGGTATCGAAGGCAAGACGATCATGCTGCAACCTTGGCCAGTGGCCAATGAAGCGCGTATCGATCAGGGCGCCGAAGATGACATCGAGTGGCTGAAGACGCTGATGCTCGGCACGCGCAACATTCGCGCCGAGATGAACATCGGTCCGGGCAAACCGCTGAACCTGTTCCTGAAAAACGTCAGCGCCGAAGATCAGCGCCGTCTTACCGAGAACGAAGCCCTGCTGAAAAAGCTGGCTCGTCTCGAATCGATCACCGTACTGGCTGCCGGCGAAGAAGCACCGCTGTCCGCCACCGCGCTGGTAGGCGAGATGGAAGTGTTGGTGCCGATGGCCGGTCTGATCGACAAGGACGCCGAACTGGCACGCCTGGACAAGGAAATCCTGCGTCTGCAGGGTGAAGTTCAGCGCGTGGGCGGCAAGCTGTCCAACGCTGGTTTCGTCGACAAGGCCCCGGCCGAAGTCATCGAGAAGGAACGCGCCAAACTGGCTGAAGCCGAACAGGCTCTGGGCAAGCTGGCCGAGCAGCATGCGCGGATTGCCAGCCTGTAACGGCAAATCGCAATAAAAAAGGGAGGCCCGCAACGGCCTCCCTTTTTTGTCCCCGACGCTTTACAACTGACTACGCAATCCCTGTGGGAGCCGAGCTTGCTCGCGATCGCGGACGCTCTGACGACATCAATGTCGAATGTTCGGGCCCCATCGCGAGCAAGCTCGGCTCCCACAGGGATCTGTGTTGCTTCTGATAATGGGTTCAAGGCAGCTGGATGTGGGACAATACCCGCCACTTTCAGCCATACCCGAATCGACAACGCCCATGAACGCCCCCCGCACACCCAAACCTGCGCGCAAAAAGCCTGAATCCGCGACCCCGGCCAACGCCGTGGAGCCTCGTGAAAAGGCCAGCCTGCATCCGCGCAACCGCCATCAGGGTCGCTACGACTTCCCGGCGCTGATCAAAACCACGCCGGAACTGGCGAAGTTCGTGATCATCAACCCGTACGGCAAGGAAAGCATCGACTTCGCCAGCCCGGACGCGGTGCGCGTGTTCAACCGGGCATTACTCAAGTCGTTCTACGGCGTTGCCCATTGGGACATCCCGGCTGACTACCTGTGCCCTCCTGTTCCGGGTCGTGCCGATTATGTGCACTTCCTGGCGGACCTGCTGGCCAGCGTCAACGACGGCGAAATCCCACGCGGCGCGCCGGTCAAGGTGCTCGATATCGGCATGGGCGCCAACTGCGTCTACCCGCTGATCGGCTACAGTGACTACCGCTGGCACTTCCTCGGTTCGGAAATCGACCCGACAGCCGTGGCAGCAGCCAAAGCCATCGTGCAATCGAACGGGCTGAACAAAGCCATCCAGTTGCGCCAGCAGTCCAATCCCAAGCACATTCTGCTGGGCTTGCTGGAACCGGGCGAACGCTTTGACCTGACCATGTGCAACCCGCCGTTCCACGCGTCGATGGACGAAGCAACCAAGGGCAGCGAGCGTAAATGGCGCGCCCTGGGCCGCGCCGACCCTAAACGCAAACTGCCGGTGCTGAACTTCGGCGGTCAGTCGGCGGAACTGTGGTGTGAAGGTGGCGAAGCGCGTTTTGTGACGCAACTGATCGCCGAGAGCGCGCATTTCCAACACAAAGTGCTGTGGTTCAGCACCTTGGTCTCCAAGGCATCGAACTTGCCGGCGATCGAGACAGCCCTGAGAAAGGCCGGCGTACTGGAAAGCCAGGTCGTGGAAATGTCCCAGGGGCAGAAGAAAAGCCGGTTTGTCGCCTGGACGTTCCAGACAAAATCCGAACAACAAGTCTGGCGCCAGCGCTGGGTTAAAAAAAGCTGAGTAACTGACCACCGCAGATCAACTGTAGGAGTGAGCCTGCTCGCGATGGCGTTGCATCAGTCGACATCATCGTTAACTGACACGCAGCCATCGCGAGCAGGCTCACTCCTACATTGACTTAGTGGTGTTGTAGCTCAATCACCAAATCACAGACACAAAAAAACCGTGCCCGGATCACTCCGGAGCACGGTTTTTTTTACACGTCTTACTTGTTAACAGCGTCGGTCAGGCCTTTGGCCACAACCAGCTTGATAACTTTCTTGGCCGCGATTTCGATGGCAGCGCCAGTCGAAGGGTTACGGCCAGTGCGGGCAGGACGCTCAGTCACTTTCAGTTTGCCGATACCTGGCAGAGTGATTTCGCCGCCGTTTTCCAGCTGATCGGCAACGATTTGGCCCAGTTGGTCCAGAGCGTTACGCGCGGTGGTTTTTGGCGCGTCGATAGCTTCAGCGATGTCGGCGATCAGTTGGTCTTTAGTAAGAGCCATGTAGTGTTCCTTCCCTATCAAATTCATATGGATTGCAGAGTGCAGTGTCAGCCATCGAGCCCGATCTTCTGGATCTGGCACCCTCGGCCAATAACCACGGGATCGGGGTTATAGATACCGAAATCAGGGTTTGGTTCGACCTGACAAATGCTGAATGCACGCTTAACGCAGTGACTTCGCGCAAGACGGGGCAAAACTAGCACAGAGACGGGGAAATATCCGCCTCTAGCTACCCATTTGGTCAGCTTTATTGCTCTAAACCGGTAAAAAACAGCATAAGGGCCATCCGGCAGGCCCAAATTACCCTTATACCCCCGTAGGAGCTGCCGAAGGCTGCGATCTTTTGACTTTGTTTTTGTGAGATCAAGATCAAAAGATCGCAGCCTTCCGCAGCGCCTACAGGGGACACGCTGGGGTACACTTAGCCCTTTTTCGGGGAGCACGCCCTCCTCTCTACAATCAGCCGAGAAGCCCATGCCGATCCGCCATTGCATCGTCCACCTGATCGACAAAAAACCCGACGGCACCCCTGCAGTTCTCCATGCTCGAGACTCCGAACTGGCCGAGTCGAGCGCCATCGAGTACATGCTGGCCGATCTCAACGAAAGCTATAACGCCAAACAAGGCAAGGCCTGGGGTTTCTTCCACGCCGAGTCCGGGGCGCATCCGTTCAGCGGCTGGCTGAAGGAATACCTGGACGGCGGCAAGGACTTCACCGCCTTCAGCCGGGTAGCGGTCGAACACCTGCAAAAGTTGATGGAAGAGTCGAACCTCTCTGTGGGCGGCCACGTGCTGTTCGCGCATTACCAGCAGGGTATGACCGATTACCTCGCCATCGCCCTGCTGCACCACAGCGAAGGCGTCGCAGTGACCGATCAACTGGACGTCACGCCCTCCCGGCATCTGGACCTTGGCCAACTGCACCTTGCAGCCCGGATCAACGTCTCGGAATGGCAGAACAACAAACAGTCCAAGCAATACATTTCGTTCATCAAAGGCAAGAACGGGAAAAAGGTTTCGGAGTATTTCCGCGACTTCATCGGCTGCCAGGAAGGTGTTGATGGTCCCGGCGAAACCCGCACCCTGCTCAAAGCCTTCAGCGACTTCGTTGAAAGCGAAGACTTGCCGGAAGAGTCGGCTCGCGAGAAAACCAAGACCTTGGTGGATTACGCCAGCAGCCAGGCCAAATTGGGCGAACCCATGGGCCTGGAAGAGCTCTCGGAGCTGATCGACGAAGAACGCCCTAAAGCGTTTTACGATCACATCCGCAACAAGGACTACGGCCTCTCGCCGGAAATCCCTGCGGATAAACGCACCCTGAACCAGTTCCGCCGTTTCACCGGGCGTGCCGAGGGGCTGTCGATCAGCTTTGAAGCCCACCTGTTGGGCTCGAAGATCGAATATGACGAAGAAGCCGGCACGCTGATCATCAAAGGCTTGCCGACTCAGCTCACTGATCAGCTCAAGCGACGCAACTGATGCTGGGCGGCGTGCTGAAAAAATGCCTGCTGATCTTGCTGGTCGTCGTGGTTTATCAGAACTGGGGCAAGATCGAGCGGGTGTTCAATCCCTCCCAGGTCGTGTCCGAGCAGACTCAAGCCAAGGCCAATGTCGTGCTCTATGCCACCGAGTGGTGTGGCTACTGCAAGCTGACGCGGCGTTTTCTCGATCAGAAAGGTATTCCGTACAAGGAATTCGATATCGAGAAGGACGCGGTGGCGCGCAAAGACTACGAGGCCTTGGGCGGCGGCGGGATTCCGATCATTGATGTGAATGGCACGTTGATTCGCGGGTATGACCCGGATGCGATTCTTGCGGCACTGAAGTAATTTGCTCGGGGTAATTGCCCGTGGTGAGGGGATTTATCCCCGTTGGACTGCGAAGCGGTCCTAAAAAAGGGACTGCTCCGCAGTCCAACGGGGTGGTGCGGCATTCCGATAAATCCCCTCGCCACAGGTGTATGTATCAGCAGGCCTCGATACGAAACCCAAATCGCGGAAAGTGCACATGCAGCACGCCGCCGCGTTCGTCTTCACGGCGCACAATCAACTCTTCAGCGCCCGCGAACAGCAACTCTCCCGCCACCGGATCGACACCGTAATCGGTCGCGGCGATGGTCACCTGCTGGCCTGGCTCAAACCCGTTCGGCTCATCGAACTGATCGTCCGGCAACGCCGCCGGGGTGGCAGTGCGCGCCACTTCCAGCGCTTCCTGGGAAGTCATCTCGCTCGACGCGCCATGACCGAAGCCCATCACCCGCCCAAACCATGCACTGACCGCCGGATAAGCATCGACCAACGGTGAAGTCACCGGTGTGGCTTTGAGAAACCACAGGGGATGAGCCAAGGCAAAGTCGGCAATCGACGGTTGGCCAAACAGAAAGTCGCCCTGCTCGCGCTCGAGCTGTTGCTCCAGTCGCGCCATGATCGTCGGCCACTGGTGCCGTGCTTGCTCGGCGGACAAACGCGTCGCGCTGCCACCGCTAAACAGTCCCGCACGATCGGCGAGGAACGCCTTGATCGCTTCCGGCGGCAGACTGCCAAAGCGCACGGCGATCGATTCCGGCTGAAACACCAAACTGACCGCGTGTTGAAACACCACCGAATCCGCCCAGGACGCGAACGATGCTGTGACCATTTCCTGACCTTCGGGGAAAAACGCCGGCAAGGCTTTTTCCTGTTCCAGTCGCCGGGCGATCAGTGCCGTGTCGCAATAGATATCTGCACCGATCTGCAACACCGGCGTCTTGCGATAGCCACCGGTTAGCGCGGTGAGATCCGGTTTGGGCATCACTGGCGAAATCTTCACCGAACGCCAGGACAAGCCCTTGAAGCCCAGCAACAGGCGGGCTTTCTCGGCGAAAGGGGAAGTCGGGTAATGATGCAGAATCAACTCGGACATGCTCGGCTCCGCCGCTCGGTTAAGGAGTCCGCAGCTTAGCGCGCAATCAATGAGCCGCGTATCCCTCTACCGTGATGAGAACAGATCAATCAAATTGATGACGCGTGCGCGACACTCGCCACCAGGCATTCCTTGGCGCTTTTCCTGAGTTTTTTGATCAGTCGTTCCTGACGCAATGCGTCGCTCTTGTCGCGACACCGCTCGGTGTAAACCAACGCCATTGCCGGACTGGAAAGAAAGAACCGGGCGCCCTTGCCGCTTTGATGCTTGGCAAAACGCCGCACGGGATCATCGCTGATCCCGCAATAGAGTGAACCGTTGGCCGCGCGAACGAGGTAGACGAACCAGGTTTTACTCACGGGCGTGTCGGCGTCGACAGGGCTTTCGCTGAGGGTGGTCACGTGACGATCAGGGCTTGAAGGGAAACAAGCCGCGATCTTATCAGCGACTGGCCTGGAATGCCTTCAACCCCTTCAATGCCTGGGCGCGAACGGCATTGCGCACCAGCGGCGTCCAGCCCAGCAGCAACCCTTTGAAACCCAGCGCCTGACGGGACCAGGTCCACAAGTCGAAGCTGTCGTGATGCTCGCAGATCTTGCCGTCGCGAAAAACAAAGCGCGCCTGAATGTCGTTGATCACGGTGTTGCCGGTCTGGCTGAACAGGTAGGTCGCGACCCAGTGAGCGCTGCCCGTGCGCTCGTCGCCTCGAACGTTATCGAACGTCAATGAGAAATCCTTGGCCCGTGTTGTGAGCATGCGCCACATGTCACCCGCGTCGCGCCCGCGCAGTTCGCCAAAGGCCGGATCACTGAACACCACGTCGTCGGTGTAGCAGGCAGCCATGGCCTCGGCATCCAGGCGTTGGAAAGCTTGGTAGAACCGGGTGATCAACAGGGCGTGGGCATCACTCATGGGCAGACTCCGGGCGTCAGAAAAGATTGCCTGCACGATAGTCTGCAATTGCGCGCAGGACCATCGGCATTCGTGGGCCGAATACCGACAGTGCGAGGCCGTCAGACTTTTTCGCTGACCACCTGAACATACAACGTCCGACCGGCCCCGAGACCGGCAATGATCGCGCCGAGGCCAACCACACCAAAGATCCAGCCCACGGCGTTCCAGCCACCGGTCCAGTCATGCACGATACCGACCGCGAACGGACCCATGGACGCCAGGGTGTAACCGAAGCCCTGGGCCATGCTCGACAGGTTCGCCGCCACATGCGCATCGCGCGAACGCAGCACGATCAGGGTCAACGCCAGGCTGAATGCACCGCCCTGCCCCAGGCCCAACAGGATCGCCCAACCCCACAGGCCATTGATCGGCGCATACAGGCAACCGAACAAACCACTGAGGGTCAGCAGCATGACCACGACAATCGCCAGTCGCTGGTCCTTGCCGCGTGTGGCCAGCCATGGAGCGGCCAGTGAACTGGCCAACTGGACGATCACCGAACCCGACAGCACCAGACCCGCCTGGGTCGGGGTCAGGCCGCGGCCGATCAGAATCGAAGGCAACCAGCCGAACACGATGTACGCCAGGGACGATTGCAGGCCCATGTACAAGGTCACCTGCCACGCCAACGGGTCACGCAACAAGCCGCGAACGCGATACGCCACGTTGTGCGCGCCGTGTTTCTGGCCACCCACTTGCGGCAACCAGAACAATGCCGCCACGAACGCCGGCACCACCCAGAAGCCCAGCCCCAGTGCCCAGCTCTTGTCGAAATGTTCGCTCAACGGCACGGTGGCGCCTGCCGCCATGGCAGCACCCAGGCACAGGGCCATGGTGTAGACACCGGTCATGGTGCCGGCCTGCTTTGGGAAATCGCGCTTGACGATGCCCGGCAGCAATACGCCGATCACGCCAATACTGGCGCCTGCCATCACGCTGCCTGCAAACAAACCGATCTCACCGAACGAACTGCGCACGATGATCCCGCCCGCCAGCATCAGCAAAATACCCAACACCACCCGCTCGGCACCGAAGCGACGCGCCAGCACGGGTGCCAATGGCGCAAACAGGCCGAGGCAAAGCACTGGCAAGGTGGTCAGCAAACCCGCTTGAACGGCGCTCAAGCCAAGGCTTTTCGACACTTCACTGAGCATCGGCGCCATGCTCGACAACGCCGGGCGCAAGTTCAGCGCCACCAGAATCAATCCCAGCAGCAACAGCCAGGGCCGCCCCAGGATCGGTCGGCTTTTCTGCACTTCTTCGTCATCGGCCTCGGCGTCAATCAACAGCTCATCAAGCTCTGCCGTGCGTTTGGGTTCATTCATGCTGCTGTTGCTGCTGGACATGGATTTCTCGGTTTCAGGGTTCATTGATCAACTGCCTGGACAGGGCTTTGGCCCTTTCCGGGTCACGTTGCTCGACGGCATCAAGCAGCTCGATGTGAAGATCGAACACCTCTTGGCGTCGTGGGGTGATGTTTAACGTCTGGCGCAATTGCGCGCCGACGATGCTGGAGAAGTAGCGATAAAGCTCGCTGAGTGTCGGGTTGTGCGCGGCGTCGACCAGACGGCGGTGAAACACCAGGTCGCACGCGATGTAACTGTCGAGATCACCGTGATAATGGCTGCCGCTGACGCCCAATGCCTCGCGCAACGCCACCAGGTCTTCGTCGGTGCGGCGCAGGGCCGCGAGGCCGATGGCCTCGACCTCGAGAATGTGCCGGGTCTCACGTGCCTGCTCATGGGAGCAGCGGGACAACGCTTTTACGGTGTCCAGCGGATCGACGACCGCACGCAGGTAACTGCCATCGCCCTGGCGAATTTCAATCAACCCGGAAAACGCCAGTACGCGCATGGCTTCACGCACGGTATTACGGCTGATGCCGAGCTCAGCGGATAACTCCGGCTCGGTGGGCAGGCGCTGCCCAACGGTCCAGGCACCTTGGGTGATGCGCAGGCGCAATTGATCCAGGGCCTGATCGACCAGGGATCGTTTAACCAATGGAGAAATTTCTGACATGTTATTCGCCCTGTCATCCAATCATAGGATGAATTTTCTGACATGGTAGTCAGCTTTGTCCTGAAGGGCAACAACACACCTTTGTAGGAGCTGCGGCACGCTGCGATCTTTTGATTCTGGCTTCTAGACCATTAAGATCAAAAGATCGCAGCGTGCCGCAGCTCCTACATGGAATTGTGTACGGCAGGTGATCGCGAACAGTACGGTGAAAAATCCGAGACAAAAAAAACCCGGAACACGTCCGGGTTTATTTTTAGTGCTTGAATCAGATCAATGCAGAATCTGGCTCAGGAACAGTTTGGTGCGCTCATTCTGCGGATTATCGAAGAAGTCATTCGGCGCAGCCTGTTCAACGATTTCACCCTTGTCCATGAAGATCACGCGGTTGGCCACGGTGCGCGCGAAACCCATTTCGTGGGTAACGCAGAGCATGGTCATGCCGTCTTCGGCGAGGCCGATCATCGTGTCCAATACCTCTTTCACCATCTCGGGGTCGAGGGCCGAAGTCGGTTCGTCGAACAGCATGATTTTCGGCTTCATGCACAGCGCACGGGCGATCGTCACACGCTGTTGCTGGCCGCCGGACAGCTGCCCCGGGAATTTATGCGCCTGCTCCGGAATGCGTACGCGCTCCAGGTAATGCATGGCAATTTCCTCGGCCTTGCGCTTGGGCATCTTGCGCACCCACATCGGCGCCAGGGTGCAGTTCTGCAGGATGGTCAGGTGCGGGAACAGGTTGAAATGCTGGAACACCATGCCGACTTCACGGCGTACCGTTTCGATCTGCTTGAGGTCGTTGGTCAGCTCCACGCCATCGACCACGATGCGGCCTTGCTGGTGTTCTTCCAGACGATTGAGGCAACGAATGGTCGTGGACTTGCCGGAACCCGACGGGCCGCACAGGACGATACGCTCGCCCTGTTTCACGTTGAGGTTGATGTCTTTCAACACGTGGAACTGGCCGTACCACTTGTTCACGCCCTGCATCTGAATAATGCCTTCAGGGCTCACAGGCTGTTTGATCGCTTCGCTCATAAAAGAACTCCTAACGCTTGTGGCCAGTGTCGAGCTTACGTTCCAAATGCATGGAGTAGCGCGACATACCAAAACAGAAAATCCAGAACACCAGGGCTGCAAACACATAGCCTTCAGTGGCCATGCCCAACCATTTCGGGTCGGCGGCGGCTTGCTTGACGCTGTTGAGCAAGTCGAACAGGCCGATGATGATCACCAGGCTCGTGTCCTTGAACAGCGCAATGAAGGTGTTGACGATGCCTGGGATCACCATCTTCAGGGCTTGCGGCAGAATCACCAGGCCCATGCTGCGCCAGTACCCGAGGCCCATCGCCGCAGCCGCTTCGTACTGACCCTTTGGAATCGCTTGCAGACCACCTCGCACCACTTCAGCCACATAGGCCGACTGGAACAGGATCACGCCGATCAGCGCTCGCAGGAGTTTGTCGAAGTTCATGCCTTCGGGCAGGAACAACGGCAGCATCACCGAGGACATGAACAGCACGGTGATCAAGGGCACGCCGCGCCAGAATTCGATGAAGGTCACACAGACCACACGAATCGCCGGCATGTTCGAACGACGACCCAGCGCCAGGACGATACCCAGCGGCAACGCACCGGCAATACCCACCGTCGCGATCACCAGGGTCAGCATCAGACCGCCCCACTGGCTGGTCGCCACTTGGGGCAGGCCGAACACGCCGCCATGCAGCAAGCACCAGGAAATGATCGGGTAGAGCACCAGGAAGCTCAGCCCGTACACCGCTTTACGCGGGAAGCGCGAGATGAACAACGGCGCGACGCCGATGACCGCCAGCCACACGGTCAGGTCCACGCGCCAGCGCAGTTCCGGCGGGTAGTAGCCGTACATGAACTGGCCAAAACGCTGCTGGATGAACACCCAGCAGGCGCCCTCCTTCGTGCAGTCGGCGCGTGTCGTGCCGACCCAGTTGGCGTCCAGGATGGCCCACTGCAGGATCGGCGGCACCACCAGATAGATCAGATAGAACGCGAACAGGGTCAGCAGGGTGTTGAGCCAGCTGGAAAACATGTTCGCGCGCATCCACGCCATCGGCCCGAAGACTTTGCTCGGTGGCGGCATGTCAGGTTTGAAAGTATGAGTACTCATGCGCTTTTCCTTACCGCTCGATCAGCGCAATGCGCTTGTTGTACCAGTTCATCAGCAGGGAAATGCTGATACTGATCGCCAGGTACACGCTCATGGTGATCGCAATCACCTCGATGGCTTGACCGGTCTGGTTCAGCACCGTGCCGGCAAACAACGAAACCATTTCCGGATAACCGATACCGGCCGCCAGCGAAGAGTTCTTCGCCAGGTTCAGGTATTGGCTGGTCAGCGGTGGAATGATCACGCGCAGGGCTTGCGGGATGATGACCTTGCGCAGGGTCGGACCGTTGCGCAGGCCCAGGGAATGCGCCGCCTCGGTCTGGCCATGGCTGACCGACTTGATGCCCGAACGCACGATCTCGGCGATGAACGCCGCGGTGTAAACGGTCAGGGCCAGGGTCAGCGCCAGCAATTCCGGGATCAGCACCCAGCCACCGACGAAGTTGAAGCCTTGCAGCTTGGGCATTTCCCAGTGCACAGGTGCGCCGAAGATCAAGACGCACAACGCAGGGATCACCAGGAACAGTGCCAGCCCGGTCCAGAACTTGTGGAACGGTACGCCAGTGGCCTCAAAGCGCTTGTTGGCCCAGCGGCACATCAGCACGATGGCGACGATGGCAACGACGACACTGACCACGAACGGCCAGAAGCCGTCCGCCGCCAGTGCGGCCGGCATGTTCAGGCCGCGGCTGCTGACGAAGAAGGTATCGCCGAAGTTGTGGCTGTTGCGCGGTCCCGGCATGGTCAGGAATACCGCGAAGTACCAGAACAGGATTTGCAGCAGCGGCGGAATGTTGCGGAAGACTTCCACATAAACAGTCGCCAGCTTGGCAATGATCCAGTTCTTCGACAGCCGTGACACGCCGACGATGAACCCGAGGATCGTCGCCAGGATCACGCCGATGAATGTCACCAGCAGTGTGTTGAGCAAGCCGATGACAAACACCCGGGCATAGCTGTCCGATTCGGTGTAGTCGATCAGGTGTTGAGCGATGCCGAAACCGGCACTGCGCTCCAGAAAGCTGAAGCCGGAGGTAATGCCCCGGTGTTGCAGGTTGGTCTGGGTGTTATCGAACAGATACCAGCCCATCGAGACCACCGCCACAATGGTGATGATCTGAAACAGCCACGCACGCACTTTGGGATCGCTGAGGCTGAGCCTCTGCTTTGGTGCGCCGATTGAATTTTGCATGAAGTGCCCCGGATGTAATGGAACAGAACATCACCCGGTGGTTGGCCCACCGGGTGATAGAACCATCAGCGCACTGGTGGTGCGTATTGAATGCCGCCGTTGTTCCACAGGGCGTTCAAGCCGCGGTCGATTTCCAGAGGCGTGCTTTTGCCGAGGTTTTTCTCGAACACTTCGCCGTAGTTACCGACTTGCTTGACGATCTGTACGACCCAGTCTTTCTTCACTTTCAGGTCTTTGCCGTATTCACCGTCGGTGCCCAGCAGACGAGCGACGTCCGGGTTCTTGGTGCCTTTGGCTTCAGCTTCAACGTTCTTCGACGTGATGCCGGCTTCTTCAGCGTTGAGCATGGCGTAGCCAACCCAGCGCACGATGGCCAGCCACTCGTCGTCGCCGTTACGCACGACCGGACCCAGAGGTTCTTTGGAAATGGTTTCCGGCAGAACCACGTAGTCCTTCGGCGCAGCCAGCTTGCTGCGCTGGGCGAACAGTTGGGACTTGTCGGAAGTCAGCACGTCGCAACGACCCGATTCCAGCGACTTGGCGCTTTCATCAGAGGTGTCGAACGTGATCGGGGTGTATTTCAGACCGTTGCCACGGAAGTAGTCGGAAACGTTCAGCTCGGTGGTGGTACCGGCCTGGATGCAGATGGTCGCGCCATCCAGCTCTTTGGCACTTTTCACGCCCAGTTTGTTGTTAACCAGGAAGCCGATGCCGTCGTAATAAGTGATGAAGCCCGGGAATTTCAGGCCCATGCCCGAGTCGCGGGAGCTGGTCATGGTGGTGTTGCGCGACAGGATGTCAATTTCGCCGGATTGCAGCGCGGTGAAGCGCTCCTTGGCGTTCAACTGACTGAACTTGACCTTGGTTGCGTCGCCGAAGACGGCAGCCGCTACAGCACGGCAGTAGTCAGCATCGATACCCACGATCTTGCCAGTGGAGTCCGGCACCGAGAAACCCGGCAGGCCGTCACTCACACCGCACTGTACGAAACCTTTCTTCTGTACGCCATCCAGGGTTGCACCCGCCTGAGCGAACCCGCTGACACCGAGTACTGCGGCTGCAGTCACGATAGCCAGGGTGGATTTCAACATCTTCATTCAAACCTCCAGTTTTGCTCTTGTTGTGTCGGAGCGTGAGTCCAGTCGCACCCTTATGAGGCGTTGTTGACCCGTGTTGGCTTTTTTTAGGGTCAAGCGACGTAAGACCTTAGCTATGAGTCTAGTAGGAGAAAATCCACATCATGGATCACTCACTTCTCACCAATCGGCCGAACGGGCTGTAGCCCTTTCACATTCGCTAAGCCCGTAGCGGCCATTGGCGAACATCCATCACCGGATTTTTTTTGCTATCCCACCAGGAACAATGGCCTGATAGTGTTACCGACAGGCGTGGGATTTTTCGTACTCGCTTTTCCATAGCAAAGCCCGTACCAGACCGTTCGTGAAAGCGATTCAGCGACAGGTCAAGATCAAAACTTGTAGCCTTGCGACATCTTCTTAACTGATCCACCAGACGCGCACTCAGATCTCGCACTCAATGAGCGCGCACGCACACATTTGGAGCGACCATGACCGAGCCCTTGATTCTTGAACCTGTAAAGCCAGTAGATGCCTGCGTTATCTGGCTGCACGGCCTGGGCGCCGACCGCTACGACTTCCTGCCGGTGGCCGAAGCCCTGCAGGAAACCCTGATGACCACTCGCTTCGTTTTGCCTCAGGCACCGACCTGCGCCGTGACCATTAATGGTGGCTACGAGATGCCGAGCTGGTACGACATATTGGCCATGAGCCCGGCGCGCGCGATCAACCGCGAGCAGCTGGAAGAGTCGGCGCAACGGGTAATCAATTTGATCGAAGTGCAGCGCGCCGTTGGAATAGACGCCTCGCGGATTTTTCTGGCCGGTTTTTCACAGGGTGGCGCTGTCGTATTACACACCGCCTTTTTGAAATGGCAGGGTCCGCTGGGTGGCGTACTCGCCCTCTCCACTTATGCGCCGACCTTCAGTGATGAACTGGAGCTTTCGGCCAGTCAGCAGCGCACACCGGTGTTGTCCTTGCACGGGCAGTACGATGACGTGGTGCAAAATTCGATGGGTCGCAGCGCCTACGAGCATTTGAAGACCCGTGGTGTCACCGTGACATGGCAGGAATACCCAATGGGTCACGAAGTGTTACCTGAGGAGATTCGCGATATCGGTGTCTGGATCGCCGAGCGTTTGCGTTAAACACCCTGTGAAAAACAGCACCTTTAATCATCACACTACGCCGCGCCCGATTCTTGCATTACACTGGCCGGCGTACATTCCTTAATCAATTGATGAGATGACCGTGCTCAAAGCACTCAAGAAAATGTTCGGTAAAAGCGAGACTGAGCAGCTCGCGCCAGTCTCCAGCGCTCCGTCTCACAACCCCAGCCACCGCACCGACGGTAATCAGTCTGGCCGGACCGCAACCGCAGCGGTACCGACACACGAGCCGATGACCACACCGGCCACTCCTCCTGTCGAGGCCATTGCCTCTGAACAGCCGCGCAGCGAAGCGCCGAAACCTGTCAAACCCCGTCGCGAACCGAAGCCGAAAGCGCCGGTCATTCCCTGGAAACTCGAAGACTTCGTTGTCGAACCCCAGGAAGGCAAAACCCGTTTCCATGATTTCAAACTCGCCCCTGAACTGATGCATGCCATCCAGGACCTGGGCTTCCCGTACTGCACGCCGATCCAGGCACAGGTGCTGGGCTTTACGCTCGCGGGCAAAGACGCCATCGGTCGTGCCCAGACCGGCACCGGCAAAACCGCCGCGTTCCTGATCTCGATCATTACCCAACTGCTGCAAACCCCGCCGCCGAAAGAGCGTTACATGGGTGAACCGCGGGCACTAATCATTGCACCGACCCGGGAACTGGTGGTGCAGATCGCCAAGGACGCGGCCGACCTGACCAAGTACACCGGTCTCAACGTCATGACGTTTGTGGGCGGCATGGACTTCGACAAGCAACTCAAGCACCTCGAAGCCCGTCACTGCGACATCCTCGTGGCGACGCCGGGTCGCTTGCTCGACTTCAACCAGCGCGGCGACGTGCACCTGGACATGGTCGAAGTGATGGTGCTGGACGAAGCCGACCGGATGCTCGACATGGGTTTCATCCCGCAAGTGCGTCAGATCATTCGCCAGACTCCGCCGAAGAACGAGCGCCAGACGCTGCTGTTCTCCGCGACCTTCACCGAAGACGTAATGAACCTGGCCAAGCAATGGACCACCGAGCCGTCGATCGTCGAGATCGAGTCGCAGAACGTGGCCAGCGAAAACGTCGAGCAGCACATCTATGCAGTGGCCGGCGCCGACAAATACAAACTGCTCTACAACCTGGTCAACGACAATGGCTGGGAGCGAGTGATGGTCTTCGCCAACCGCAAGGATGAAGTTCGGCGCATCGAAGAGCGCCTGGTACGTGACGGCGTCAACGCTGCGCAGTTGTCCGGCGATGTGCCGCAGCACAAGCGCATCAAGACCCTGGAAGGTTTCCGCGAAGGCAAGATCCGCGTGCTGGTCGCCACCGACGTTGCCGGCCGTGGCATCCACATCGACGGCATCAGCCACGTGATCAACTTCACGTTGCCGGAAGTCCCGGACGATTACGTGCACCGTATCGGTCGGACCGGTCGTGCCGGCGCTGAAGGCGTGTCCATCAGTTTTGCCGGTGAAGACGACTCCTACCAGCTACCGTCCATCGAGACGCTGCTGGGGCGCAAGATCAGCTGTGAAACGCCGCCGACGCATCTGCTGCGGGCCGTTGAGCGCAAGCGCCCGTAACACGGGTCGAGTAAAAAAGGCGCAGCCGGAAACGGACTGCGCTTTTTTTTCGCCCGGGAATTTATCAGAGGCTTGCTAGAGACAACTAAAAGTCCATAATGGACAAATAAGTTTAGTTTAAGCCCCCCCGGAGCCGACCATGTCCAGTTCGCCTATCGTGATCACCCAACCCCAGGCTCGAGACCTGCTGGCACAGGTCGATGTGCCGCAGATCCTGCGCAAACTGTTTCGCGACCTGGCTGCTGGAAAGGCCGTGCAACCGGCACAGCAACTGGTCGAGTTCCCTCAAGGGGCGGGCGACTTCATCAACTATCTGGGTGTACTGGCCGAAGACGGTGTCTATGGGGTCAAGACCTCGCCCTATATCGTGCGCGAACAAGGCCCGTTGGTCACAGCGTGGACGTTGCTGATGTCGATGCAGACTGGCCAGCCCTTGCTGCTGTGCGATGCAGGAGAATTGACGACAGCGCGCACCGCCGCGACCACCGCCGTCGCCATCGACGCGCTCGCGCCGTTGAACGCGCGACGCCTGGCGATTATCGGCAGCGGCAAAGTGGCCCAGGCGCACCTGCATTACGTCAAGGGACTGCGCGATTGGCAGAGCATCACCCTCTATTCGCCAGGCTTGAGCACGCTTGATCCACAGGCATTGGCGCAGCTCAAAAGCCTCGATCCGCGCCTGTCCCTTGTCGAGAGTCGCGAGGCCGCCGTCCACGACGCCGATGTGATCATGCTCTGCACCTCGTCCGCCGGCCCGGTGATCGATCCGGCCACGCTGAGCAAACCGGCGCTGATCACATCGATCAGCACTAACGCCCCCCGTGCCCACGAAGTACCGCCGCAAAGCCTCAATGACATGCAGGTGTTCTGTGACTATCGTCTGAGCACCCCTGGCTCGGCCGGTGAAATGCTGATCGCCGGTGAGCAACATGGTTGGGACAGCAACAGCATCGTGGGCGACCTGCCCGATCTGCTCAGCGAAAAAGTGCAGCGCCCGGACTACGACCGTCACGTGTTTTTCCGCTCGATCGGCCTGGGACTGGAAGACATTGCACTGGCCAATGCCATCTACCACCTACTCCCTTAAGACACTAATCCTGTAGGAGCTGACGAGTGAAACGAGGCTGCGATCTTTTGATCTTGCCTTTTGAAAGCAAAGTCAAAAGATCGCAGCCTCGTTTCACTCGTCAGCTCCTACAAAAGGATCTAAACAACTTCGGTGCCCATCAGGAGACGTTCATGAGCCAGGCAGACTTCATCATCATCGGCGGCGGGATTGCCGGCGCTTCCACCGGTTTCTGGCTGTCGCAGCATGCCCGGGTCATCGTGCTCGAACGCGAATCCCATCCGGCCTATCACTCGACCGGACGTTCCGCCGCGCTGTACACCGCCGCTTACGGCACGCCCCAGGTGCGGGCGCTGACCCAGGCCAGTCGCGATTTCTTCGACGCGCCGCCCGCCGGTTTCTGTGAACACCCGCTGCTGACGCCGCGCGGCGAGATGACCGTGGACTTCACCGGTGACCCTGCCGAGCTGCAAAACCAGTACCTGAGCGCGAAAGCGACGGTGCCGCAAATGCAGCTGCTCAGTGCAGAAGAGGCCTGCGTGCGCCTGCCGATCCTGCGTCGGGAAAAAGTCCATGGGGCCATTTATGACCCTACCGCCAGCGACATCGATACCGATGCCCTGCATCAGGGGTATCTGCGCGGTATCCGTCGCAATAAAGGCGAAGTCCATACCGATACCGAAGTCCTGAGCCTGACCCGCGATGCCGACGGTGTATGGCAGGTGCAAACCCGCAATCAAACCTTCAGCGCCCCGATCATCATCAACGCCGCCGGCGCCTGGGCCGACAGGATCGGTGAGCTCGCTGGCGCCAGAACGCTGGGACTGCAACCGAAGCGCCGCGCGGCCTTTATTTTCGCCGGCCCTGAAGGTGTGGATATCCATCATTGGCCCATGCTGGTCAGCCTAGACGAATCCTTCTACATGAAACCCGACGCCGGTATGTTCCTTGGCTCTCCGGCGAACGCCGATCCTGTGGACCCCCACGACGTGCAGCCCGAAGAACTGGACATCGCCATGGGCATCTACCAGATCGAAGAAGCGACCACCCTGACCATCCGCCGCCCGACCCGCACCTGGGCCGGTTTGCGCAGTTTTGTCAGCGACGGTGATTTATTGTCGGGCTTCGATCCCCTGGTCCCAGGCCTGTTCTGGGTGGCTGCACAAGGCGGTTACGGCATCCAGACATCGCCCGCCATGGGCCAGGCCAGCGCCGCTTTGGTGCGCGGTGAAGCGCTGCCCGCATCCCTCACGCGTTTTGGCTTGAACGCCGAGATGCTTTCCCCGGCACGCCTCGGTTGATGCGGCACTGAAGTGACGTTTCAGACTGTTTGCGGCAAACTCCCGGCGCCCCTTTTGACGGGCGCTGACGTGGCCTGGAGCTCTACTTGATGAACGCACCCGAAAAAGACCCGGCCCTGGACAACTACCGAGCCATCAGCGATGCAATCGCCACCCTGTTCTTTCCCCACGCCGAGGTGGTGCTGCACGATCTGCGCACGCAAAAGGTCGACTACATCGCCAACAACCTGTCGAAGCGGGAAATCGGTGATGACTCATCCCTGGAAGACATGCTCAGCGAAGACATCAGCGAGCGAAACATCGGGCCGTACGAAAAGCTCAACTGGGACGGTCAGAAAATTCGCAGCCTGAGCAGTGTTTTGCGTGACAGCGAGGGCCAACCGCTGGCGGTGCTGTGCATCAATCTGAATATTTCTTTGTTCGAGAATGCCAAGGCGGCACTGGATTTGTTTCTGTCGCCGAGCAAGTTGATTCCACAACCGGATTCACTGTTTCGCGATGACTGGCAGGAGCGGATCAACACCTTCCTGCATGCCTGGCTGCGCGAGCGTCAGCTGAGCCTGAGCATGCTGACCCGGGACCATAAACGCGAACTGGTGCTGGCGCTGCACGCCGAAGGCGCCTTCAAGGGCAAAAGCGCCTCCAACTACGTCGCCAACGTCCTGAACATGGGCCGGGCAACGGTGTACAAGCATTTGAAGGAACTCAAAGGCTAAAAGCTGCACCGCGATCCGTGTAGCAGCTGGCGAAGCCTGCGTTCGAGGACGAAGTCCTCGCCTGCAAGATAACCGTGATCGACCTGTTGCATCGCAGCGACCGGACTGGCGAGGACTGCGTCCTCGAACGCAGGCTTCGCCAGCGGCTACAAGGGGTGTTGCGTCTGGACTGGCGAGGGCGGAGGTTACTCCAGCGCCGAAGCCGGGCCGAAGAACTCGTAGCGGCTTTGCTTCTCGGGTACGCCCAAGGCTTTGAGGTGGCGCTTGATCGCTGCCATGAAGCCTTTAGGCCCCAGGAAATAGGCGTCCGCGTCGCGCTCCTGCGGCAACCATTCGCCCAACTGCTCCTGACTTAACAACCCGACGCGGTGCGCCGCCGGGCTCACACCATCATCTTCGTCATAGCAGTAGAAGCGCTGCAGCTGCGGATGACGTTCAGCCAGCCCGTCGATCCAGTCACGAAACGCGTGGACGCTACCGTTGCGCGCGCAGTGGATGAAATGCACCGGCCGTTCGGTCGCCAACGCCGCTTCGAGCATCGCCAGTGTGGGAGTGATGCCGACGCCGCCACTGATCAGCACCAGCGGCTTGTCGCTGGCGCTCAGCGTGAATTCACCCGATGGCGGGAACAGCTGGATCTTTGCGCCGACATGCAGCTGATCGTGTAAATGATTGGAAGCGCGACCACCCTGTTCGCGCTTGACGCTGATGCGGTACTGACCATTGTTGGCCAACGCCGACAGTGAATAGTTACGACGGATCTCTTCACCGTCGAGGACCAGCTTCATGCCGATGTACTGGCCGGGTTCTGCCGCCAGAATCGGGCCCTTGTCAGCCGGCTCGAAGTAGAACGAAATGATCTCCGCGCTCTCTTCCACTTTGCTCGCCACGATGAATTCCCGCGCGCCGCGCCAGCCACCGGTTGCGTGCTCCTTTTGGTCGTAGATAGCGGTCTCGGCACCGATCAGAATGTCGGCCAATTGCCCATAAGCCGCACCCCAGGCGCTCATCACTTCGGGGGTCGCAATCTCGTCGCCAAGCACTTCGGAAATCGCACGCAGCAGGCAGGTGCCCACAATCGGGTAGTGTTCCGGAAGGATCTGCAGGGCCACGTGCTTGTTGATGATCTTGGCCACCAGGTCGCCCAACTGGTCAAGCTGATCGATGTGCCGCGCGTACATCAACACACCGTTCGCCAGGGCGCGGGGTTGATCACCGCTGGCCTGGTGGGCCTGGTTGAACAGCGGGCGCACTTCAGGGTATTCGGAGAGCATCATGCGGTAGAAGTGAGTGATCAACGCTTCGCCGCCGCTTTCCAACAATGGCACGGTGGATTTGACGATTGCGCGGTCTTGAACGCTAAGCATAGGGTGACTCCTGAGCGACGTGGATTACCAACTGATTACCCTATGCTTATCAGTATTCGTGCCAGTTTAATTATCGTTATAAATCAACATGTTAAAACAGTTATAGTCATTTAGACACTTGCTTCTATATAGTCATACCGACTACACGGAGTCACTATGACTGCAAAATCCCTGCTGACGACATTGCTTCCACTCGTCGCTGACCTGTCCCGCGAACTTCCGGAAGGTGAGCGCTATCGGCGCTTGCTCGAAGCCATGCGCGCCCTGCTGCCCTGTGATGCAGCAGCGCTGTTGCGCCTTGATGGCGAATGGCTGGTGCCACTGGCAGTCGACGGGTTGAGTACCGACACCCTCGGTCGACGTTTCAAGGTGAGTGAGCATCCACGTTTCGCGGCGCTGCTCAGCAGCCCCGGACCGACCCGGTTCGCCGCCGATAGCGAACTGCCCGATCCGTACGACGGTCTGGTCGCGGGCCTGGATGAGCATCTTGAAGTCCACGATTGCATGGGCTGCCCCCTGTTCATCGACGAGCGCCCGTGGGGCTTGCTGACCCTTGACGCCCTTGATCCGGAACGCTTTGAACCGATCGAACTGGACGCCCTGCAAGCCTTCGCCAGCCTCGCCGCCGCCACGGTCAACGCTGCCGAACGCATCGAGCGCCTGGCCAATCGTGTCGAAGACGAGCATCAGCGCGCCGAGGTTTATCGCCAGGCGAGCGGGCAGCAAAACCGCGAAATGATCGGCCAGAGCAAGACCCACAAGCGCCTGGTCGAAGAAATCAACCTGGTGGGCGGCAGCGACCTGACCGTGTTGATCACCGGGGAAACCGGGGTGGGCAAGGAACTGGTCGCCCAAGCCATCCACGCCGCGTCTGCCCGCGCCGATAAACCGATCATCAGCCTCAGTTGCGCCGCACTGCCGGACACCTTGGTGGAAAGCGAACTGTTCGGCCATGTCCGAGGTGCGTTCACCGGTGCGATGAATGATCGACGCGGTAAGTTCGAACTGGCCAATGGCGGCACACTGTTTCTGGATGAAGTCGGCGAGTTGTCCCTGACGGTGCAGGCAAAGCTGCTGCGTGTTCTGCAGAGTGGCCAACTGCAGCGCCTGGGGTCGGACAAGGAGCATCAGGTGGACGTGCGCCTGATCGCGGCGACCAACCGTGACCTGGCGGAAGAGGTACGCAGCGGTCGCTACCGCGCCGATTTCTATCACCGCCTGAGTGTCTACCCGCTGCTGGTGCCCGCCCTGCGCGACCGAGGCCGCGACGTGCTGTTGCTCAGCGGCTTCTTCCTCGAACAGAACCGCTCGCGCATGGGCTTGAACAGCCTGCGCCTGAACAGCGATGCCCAGGCTGCATTGCTGGCGTACGACTGGCCTGGCAACGTGCGAGAGCTGGAACACTTGATTGGCCGCAGTGCCTTGAAGGCGCTGGGCAACTGCAAGGAACGACCGAAGATTCTCAGCTTGAGTGCGGCGGACCTGGACCTGCCCAACGGCAGCATTGAAGTGACCGCACAACCCTCCGCCGCCGCTCCGGTGCCGCTGGTGTCGGGGGATTTGCGCGAAGCCACCGAGCAGTATCAACGCCAACTGATCGGCGCCTGCCTTGAGCGCCACCACAACAACTGGGCAAGCGCAGCGCGTGAACTAGGCTTGGACCGGGCGAATCTCGGGCGGATGGCCAAGCGATTGGGCATGAAATAACACACCCTCCATTCACCACGTTTCATGTAGCAGCTGGCGAAGCCTGCGTTCGGCTGCGAAGCAGTCGTGAAACCTGAGTATCGGGTCCCGTTGAGTCACTGGGTCGACTATATAGACGACTGCTGCGCAGCCGAACGCAGGCTTCGCCAGCTGCTACATAGGTCGCGTCGGTCGGTGATACCGGGTAATTGACCTAAAGCCTGCCCTTTACGAGTCGATAACCCGGCATCGATAGCTGTTGGCGATCCCGCGATCGCCTGCCACCTTTTTCCACAGAAGGTTTTTATGTCTTCCAACAAAGCCCGCGCAGACTCACTTTCGCTTCTGCTGTTTACCTTGCGCAGCGGCAAGCTGATGGCAATCAACCTGCTGAAAGTCAGTGAAATCATTCCCTGCCCGCCACTGACCAGGCTTCCGGAATCGCATCCACACGTCAAAGGCATCGCCACCTTGCGCGGTATGTCCCTGTCGGTGATCGACCTGAGTCGGGCCATCGGCGAACGTCCGCTTGAAGACCCCAACGGTGGTTGCCTGATCGTCACTGACGTCAGTCGCTCCAAGCAGGGCCTGCACGTCCAGGCGGTGAGCAAGATCGTCCACTGCCTGACCACTGACATCCGCCCACCGCCTTATGGCTCTGGCGGCCTGCGCTCGTATATTACCGGCGTCACGTCGGTCGACGGTACGCTGGTGCAGGTGCTGGATATCGAGAAAGTCATCCACGGCATCGCCCCGGCCCAGATCGAATCAGCCCCGACCGAACTCAGCATGGAAGACGCCGAAATACTCGGCACCGCGCGAATTCTGGTTGTCGATGACAGCCAGACAGCGCTGCAACAATCGGTACACACCCTGCGCAACCTCGGCCTGCAATGCCATACCGCCCGCAGCGCCAAGGAAGCCATCGACTGCCTGCTGGACCTGCAAGGCACTGATCAGCAGATCAACCTGATCGTCTCCGACATCGAAATGTCCGAGATGGACGGCTACGCCTTTACCCGGACCCTTCGCGAAACACCTGACTTCTCGCACCTCTACGTGCTGCTGCACACGTCGCTGGACAGCGCGATGAACAGCGAAAAGGCGCGACTGGCGGGCGCGAATGCCGTGCTGACGAAGTTTTCCTCACCCGACCTGACCAAGTGCCTGATCACAGCGGCCAAGGCTGTCGCAGAACAGGGTCATTGAGTGTTGGCTGAGCAATTCTGTTTCTTGATGCGGCGCAACCTCACCGAGGCTGTGCCTGACTTCATCTGGCCGCAGGACATCGTGTTGACCCACTACCGTCCTGAACTGGCCGAGGCCGTTCATCAGCTGATGGAGATGGGTTATCAGCAAGGCGGCGGGCGAGTACCGGCGCTGGATCTCTGGCAACGGCGCTTTGAAACCGACCCCGAGTACGATCCGAGCCTGTGCTTTATTGCGCTGGATGCTCAAGGCGTCGTGGGCGTGGCCCAGTGCTGGACCAGCGCCTACATCAAGAACCTGGTGGTGCACCCTCGAGCCCAGGGCCGGGGATTGGGACGTGCTTTACTGCTGCAGGCGTTCAACGTGTTTCAACAGCGGCGCGAAGGGTTTGTGGATTTGAAGGTGCTAGAGGACAACGTTCGGGCGCAGCATCTGTATGAAAGTGTCGGGATGCGTGTCGTTCGCCGGGAACTGGTTCCGGGTTGATACCGCTATCGCCCCATCAGGCATACTGGCCACCAAAAGCCCAAGGACTCCTGAACCATGAAAGCCAGCACTCTGTCCCTTCTCTGCCTCACGGCCCTGGCCACCCACGCCAACGCTTCCAGTTCCGACGCCTGGGCTGCCTACGACAAGGCCGTGATCGCCAGCTGCACCAAGGCCAGCGGTCTGAAGAACGTCAAACCCGTCGGCAAGTCCGCGCAGTTCGATGACCGGGTCGACTACACCGCCCTCCTGCTGCAAGGCCAGTACCCGCAAAAACACATGAAAGGCCAGCAAGGGACCGAGTTGTGCCTCTACAACAAGAAAACCAAAACCGCCTACGTCACCGAATGGGATTCGATTCGCCCGACCACCAAGGCGCAGTGACCGGTCAGATCGGTTAATGCTGCAGGTCGGGCATTGACCGGTTCTCGCCATCAAACGGATGTGTGGCGCATAACTTGCTTCGACGCAGGTCTTCGCGGTGGCTTTCTGTCGCCGATTCCTGCTTCCGGATGCGACTGACTGCTCAATGAATACGACGTTTTCCTGCGTAGGTTGCGGCAAATGCTGCAACGACCACCATGTCCCTCTGACCCTGGAAGAAGCCCGCATGTGGGCGAATGACGGCGGCCAGGTGATCGTGTTGGTCGAAGGTTTTCTGGGCAATGGCCTCGGGCTGCCCCTGCAGCAACGCGAACACGCCGAACGCCGTTCGGCGGTGGTTCGCAGCGGCGAGTCCGACGCGTACGTCGCCATCACCTTTGCTGCGTACAACGCCGGTCGCTGCCGGAATCTTGACGAAGACAACCTTTGTCGCATCTATGAACGTCGCCCCTTGGTGTGCCGCATCTACCCGATGGAAATCAATCCGCACATCCCCCTGAACACCGCGGTGAAGGAATGTCCGCCGGAGTCGTGGGAAAAAGGACCGGATCTGATTGTGGGGGGTGAATTGGTGGATCAGGAACTGGCAGGGTTGATCCATCGTTCCCGTCAGGCGGATCGTGACGAGATTCAAACCAAGGATGCGATTTGCGCGTTGCTGGGGATTCGCACCACCGCGCTCAAAGGTGACGGATTCACTGCCTATCTGCCGGACATGACGGCGTTTGCCACGACCCTCGATGAGGTGATCGGGCAAACGCTACCGGAATGGGGCAGTGAGTGGCAGTTTCATCTGTCAGGTGAAGACGTCGCCGGGCAGGTGCTGGCGGCGGGGGCGGAAGTGGCACGCGAGATGACGCCGAACTATGCGTTCATCTCGTTGCGGGCGGCTTGATTCAGCCAGAAGTGCTGTGCCTGAGGTGGCCTCATCGCGAGCAGGCTCACTCCTACACCGAACCGCGCCTGGCGCGGTTTAAATGTGGGAGCAAAGCTTGCTCCGGGCGGCGTTCCGACGATAGCGGTACAGCGGATACCAAAGATCTGAAACCTAACGCTTGCCCATCGAACGACGAGTACCCGGAGGCGCGGCACCTGGCGTCTTGGTGTGGCCGTTCTTAGCGCCGTTCTTGTACCACGGCTGGCTGGCGCTCTTGGCCGCTGCCAGGTCACCCGGTTTGAACGGGAACTTGAACGCCGGAATGGCGGCTTTGGTTTCGCTGTCTGCGCTGGAGTCGACGCTGTCTGGCAGGTCTGCCTGGTCGTCGCTCAAAGCGGCGGCAACCGGCGGTTGTGTCGGGGAAGTCATGAAAGCTCCGGGGTGATGCAATAGAGTCGGGCCCGGTCAGCGAGCCGCGAAAGGCGGCAGTATACCTGCACGGCCGACACACGCACGCGCACCTTCGGTCGGCCGTGAAAGAATTGCCCCTCGACCCTGCCCGCTGCTTCCTACAGGTAGGTGATGGTGACGATGCCCTTTTCAGACGTTGTCACCACGCCGATCCCGTCTGAACTCAAGCGCTCGAACGTCGCCGTAAGAGGCATCGAGCCGCGAGCACAAGCATTTCGGTAGGTGTTCACCTCTACGCTCACCCCCGGGGTTACCTGAAGACGTCTGGACTCGGTGAATTGCACAGCACCGGCCTGCCCTACCGCGCACCCGGCCTCGACAATCTGACCGACAAAACTGATCTGCCCCGATTCACTTCTGGGCGCAGCAGTCACCGCTAGCGGTATAAATAACAGCCCACTCGAAAATAGAAATGTCAGCTTCATTTCAAGGCCACTCCGTTATTGTTTTGAGGTCACACCTTTTGTATCTGCTCACAGGGAAAGATCTTTAGTCAGCGTAGTTCCTGTCGCTAACAGCCCCGCCCTCACACGGGAGCGTCTTGTACGCGGATATTTCACGCAGGCGCGCACGAAACTGACAGCGCCGTCAGTTAGCAGTCACTTTCCTGACGGCGTAACAGGGCTATAAGGAAGGTATAAACCTGACCGTCCTTCCGTCTCATCTGCCCGGCGCCCGACTCGCATGCGAATTCAGAAAAAACCCGTCCTGCTCGCCACCCTTCTGATCGCGCTGTTAGCGCTGGGCGTCTGGTACGTGACAAAACCGGCCACGGCAAAACTCGCGGCACCCACGGCAATCCCCGTGCGGGTGGTCAACGTCGCCGAAAAAGACGTCCCTCGCTATGTCACCGGTATTGGTTCGGTCCTGTCGCTGCATAGCGTTGTCGTGCGCCCGCAGATCGACGGCGTCCTCACCAAATTGCTGGTCAAGGAAGGTCAGTTGGTCAAGGCCGGCGACCTGCTGGCCACCATCGATGACCGCACGATTCGCGCCAACCTCGATCAGGCCCGGGCACAACTGGGCGAGAGTCAGGCGCAGCTGCAGGTGGCCCTGGTAAACCTCAAGCGCTACAAACTGTTGAGCATCGATGATGGCGTTTCCAAGCAGACCTACGATCAGCAACAAGCATTGGTGAACCAGCTCAAGGCCACGGCACAGGGTAATCAGGCATCGATCGACGCGGCACAGGTGCAACTTTCCTACACCCAGATTCGCTCCCCGGTGACAGGTCGCGTCGGTATTCGTACCGTGGACGAAGGTAACTTCCTGCGCATGACGGATACCCAAGGGTTGTTTACGGTGACCCAGATCGATCCGATCGCGGTGGAGTTCTCGCTACCGCAGCAAATGCTGCCGACCCTGCAAGGCCTGATCAACGACCCGGAGCATGCTCAGGTCAAGGCCTACATCGGCGCCGACACCGACGGTGAGACCGACAACCTACTGGGCGAAGGCCATCTGACCCTCATCGACAACCAGATCAACGCCAACACCGGGACCATCCGCGCCAAGGCGGAATTCAACAATGCCGGACAGAAGCTGTGGCCCGGTCTGTTGGTGACGGTAAAAATCCAGACAGCGCTGGATAAAGATGCGCTGGTGGTCCCGCCTACCGTCGTACAACGCGGGCTCGATCAGCATTTCGTTTACCGGGTCAAAGGCGACAAGGTCGAAACCGTCCCGGTACAGATGGTCTATCAAGGCAGCGGCCAGGACATCATCAAAGGCGTGAACCCGGGCGATGTGTTGGTCAGTGATGGTCAGTCTCGGCTCAAGCCAGGCTCGACGGTTCAGGTGCTGACCGAGCCACCGCAGGTGGTTCAATCGGAGCCTAAGCCATGAAGGGTCATGGCTCGGTTTCCGCCTGGTGCATTGATCATCCGGTGGCGACGATCCTGCTGACCTTCGCCCTGGTATTGCTCGGCGTTATCGCCTTTCCGCGCTTGCCGATCGCTCCGCTGCCGGAAGCCGAGTTCCCGACAATTCAGGTGGCCGCGCAGTTACCCGGCGCCAGTCCGGAAACCATGGCTTCATCGGTGGCCACCCCACTTGAAGTGCAATTCAGCGCCATCCCCGGCGTGACCCAGATGACCTCGAGCAGCGCCTTGGGCTCGACCAACCTGACCCTGCAATTCACCCTCGACAAAAGCATCGACACTGCCGCGCAGGAAGTTCAGGCCGCGATCAACACCGCCGCCGGCAAACTGCCTAAAGACATGCCGACGTTGCCGACCTGGAGGAAGGTCAACCCGGCCGACAGCCCGGTGCTGATCCTGAGCGTCAATTCGACGCAGATGCCCGGCACCGAACTCAGCGACCTGGTGGAAACCCTGCTCGCCCGTCAGATCAGTCAGATCGACGGCGTAGGCCAAATCAACATTACCGGTCAGCAACGTCCCGCGATTCGCGTGCAGGCTTCGGCCGATAAACTCGCGGCCATCGGCCTGACGCTGGCGGACATTCGCGTGGCGATCCAGCAGACCAGCCTGAACCTGGCCAAAGGTGCGTTGTACGGAGAGTCGAGCATCTCGACGCTGTCCACCAATGACCAGTTGTTCCACCCCGAGGAATACAGCCAGCTCATCGTTTCCTACAAGGACGGTGCGCCGGTTCACCTCAAGGACGTGGCCAAAGTGGTCAACGGTTCGGAAGATGCCTACGTTCAGGCCTGGGCCGGCGATCAGCCGGGGGTCAACCTGGTGATCTCCCGTCAACCGGGGGCCAACATCGTCGAGACCGTGGACCGCATTCAGGCGGCCCTGCCGGCGCTGGAAGCCATGTTGCCGGCCTCGGTCCAGGTCAAGGTGCTGGTCGACCGCACACAGACCATTCGCGCCTCCCTGCATGAAGTGGAAATCACGCTACTGATCGCCGTCCTGTTGGTGGTGGCGGTCATGGCGTTGTTTCTGCGCCAATGGTCAGCAACGTTGATCGTGTCGGCGGTGCTGGGGGTATCGCTGATCGCCAGTTTCGCCCTGATGTACATCATGGGGTTCAGCCTGAACAACCTGACGCTGGTGGCGATCGTGGTGGCCGTGGGGTTTGTGGTGGACGACGCGATCGTGGTGGTGGAGAACATTCACCGCCATCTGGAGGCCGGCGACGGCATGCGCGAGGCGGCGATCAAGGGCGCCGGCGAGATCGGCTTCACCGTGGTGTCCATCAGTTTCTCGCTGGTGGCAGCGTTCATCCCGCTGCTGTTCATGGGCGGCGTGGTCGGGCGGTTGTTCAAGGAGTTTGCGCTGACGGCAACGTCGACCATCATGATTTCGGTGGTGGTTTCGCTGACGCTGGCACCGACGCTGGCTGCACTGTTCATGCGTGCGCCTGTGCATCACGCCCACAGCAAACCGACGTTCGGCGAACGTTTGCTGGCCGGCTACGAAAAACTGCTGCGCCGCGCCCTGGCCCATCAGAAATTGATGATCGGTGTATTTGCCCTGTCACTGGGCTTGGCAGTGGCAGGCTACATCTTCATTCCCAAGGGCTTCTTCCCGGTGCAGGACACCGGTTTTGTCCTCGGCACCACCGAAGCCGCCGCCGATATTTCCTACGGCGACATGGTGAAAAAACACCTGGCGATGGCCGAAATCGTCGCCTCCGATCCTGCCGTTCAGGCGTTTTCCCATTCGGTGGGCGTCTCCGGCAGCAACCAGACCATCGCCAATGGCCGATTCTGGATCTCCCTCAAAAAGCGTGGTGACCGCGATGTCTCGGCCAGTCAGTTCATCGACCGGATTCGCCCGCAACTGATGAAAGTCCCGGGCATCGTGCTTTACCTGCGCGCCGGGCAGGACATCAACCTCAGCTCGGGCCCGAGTCGCGCGCAGTACCAGTACGTACTCAAGAGCAACGATGGCGCGACCCTCAGCACCTGGACCCAGCGCCTGACGGAAAAACTGCGCAGCAACCCGGCATTCCGCGACATTTCCAATGACCTGCAACTGGGCGGCAGCATTACGCACATCAATATCGACCGCAGCGCCGCTGCGCGTTTCGGGCTGACCGCCAGCGATGTAGACGAAGCGTTGTACGACGCTTTTGGGCAACGGCAGATCAATGAATTCCAGACCCAGATCAACCAGTACAACGTGATCCTGGAGCTGGACACCCAGCAACGCGGCAAAGCTGAAAGCCTCAACTACTTCTACCTGCGCTCGCCGTTGAGCGGTGAAATGGTGCCGCTGTCGGCCCTGGCCAAATTCGATGCGCCAACGGTCGGCCCGCTGTCCATCGCCCATGACGGCATGTTTCCCGCTGCCAACCTGTCGTTCAACCTGGCGCCTGGCGTCGCGCTGGGCGATGCGGTGATCATGCTCAACCAGGCCAAGGCGGAAATCGGCATGCCGGCGGCCATGAGCGGTAACTTCCAGGGCGCGGCCCAGGCGTTCCAGAGTTCGCTGGCCAGCCAGCCATGGCTGATTCTTGCGGCCCTGTTGGCGGTCTACATCATTCTCGGCGTGCTGTACGAGAGCTTCGTCCATCCGTTGACCATCATTTCGACGCTGCCTTCTGCGGGGCTCGGAGCGGTCATCATGCTGTGGATTTGCGGCCAGGACTTTTCGATCATGGCGCTGATCGGCCTGGTGCTGCTGATCGGGATCGTGAAGAAGAATGGCATCCTGATGATCGACTTCGCCCTCGACGCACAACGCAATCGGGGCTTGCCGCCGGAAGAAGCGATTTATGAGGCCTGTATCACCCGATTCCGGCCGATCATCATGACCACGCTGGCCGCCCTGCTTGGCGCCTTGCCGCTGATGCTTGGCTACGGCACCGGCGCCGAGCTGCGCCAGCCATTGGGTATCGCGGTGGTCGGTGGCTTGCTGGTGAGCCAGGCGCTGACGCTGTTCACCACTCCGGTCATATACTTGTGGCTTGAGCGGGTTTTCCACCGGGGCTCACCCACTCCAGCACCCATACCAGCACCCGCAGCGATGCCGGGGCTGGCGAACACAGACTGAGGCGGGGTCATGCGCGTTCTGATTATCGAAGACGAAGAAAAAACCGCGGATTATCTGCACCGTGGCCTGACGGAACAGGGTTACACCGTGGATCTCGCGCGCGATGGTGTCGAGGGTCTGCACATGGCGCTGGAAAGCGACTACGCGGTGATCGTCCTCGACGTCATGCTCCCGGGCCTCGATGGCTTCGGCGTACTGCGTGCCTTGCGTGCGCGCAAGCAAACACCGGTGATCATGCTCACCGCCCGCGAGCGTGTCGAAGACCGCATCAAAGGGCTGCGCGACGGTGCCGACGATTACCTCGGCAAACCGTTTTCCTTCCTGGAACTGGTCGCGCGGTTGCAGGCCCTGACCCGGCGCAGCGGCGGCCATGAACCGGTGCAGGTGAGCATCGCCGACCTGTGGATCGATTTGATCAGCCGCAAGGCCACCCGCGCCGGCACCCGCCTGGACCTGACGGCCAAAGAATTCTCGCTGCTCAGCGTGCTGGCCCGCCGCCAAGGTGAAATCCTCTCGAAAACCGCCATTGCGGAGATGGTCTGGGACATCAATTTCGACAGCGATGCGAACGTTGTCGAAGTGGCGATCAAGCGCCTGCGCGCCAAGCTCGACGGGCCATTCGACGAGAAACTCCTGCACACGATTCGTGGCATGGGCTATGTGCTGGAGAGCCGTGGTGTCCAGTAATTCGATTGCCTTGCGTTTGAGCGGAATGTTCACGCTGGTGGCGCTGTTGGTGTTCCTGTTGATCGGCTGGGCGCTGTATCAACAAGTCGACAAGGGCTTGGGCCTGCTGCCGGAAGCGGAACTGGACGCGCGCTACAGCGTGCTCGAATCCACCGTCGGCCGTTACGGCACGCCCGAGCATTGGGTGAAGATCAATAACAAGCTCAAGCTGCTTGGCGAAGAAGACAAACGCATCAGCTTCTGGATTACCAGCGGCGACCCCCACTACGAATACGGCAACCTGACACCGCAGATTCGCGCGTTCGCCGAAGGTCCGCTGGGCATGCGCGACTTGAAATTACCCGAACAGCCCTACCCCCTGAAAGTGCTGGTCAGTCAGTTCCCGGCCAAGGACCAGCGACCGCCGCTGCGTTTCATGATCGGCATCGACACCGAGACGTTTTTCCAGACGCAACATCACCTGCTGATCGCGTTGATCAGCCTGGCGATCATTGGTGTGCTGCTGGCCTCGGCACTGGGCTACTGGGTGGCGCGGATCGGCCTCAAGCCACTGATCAAGCTGTCTCAGGAAGCGCAACGGTTGGCGCCGCCCTTGTTGTCCGGGCGCCTGCAGTTATCGCCACTGCCGCCGGAGCTCAATCAATTCGTCAACTCTTTCAACTCCACGCTGGAGCGGGTCGAACAGGCTTACTCGCGCCTTGAATCCTTCAACGCCGACGTGGCGCATGAACTGCGCTCACCACTGACCAACCTGATTGGCCAGACCCAGGTGGCACTGACTCGCGGCCGGTCGGCGGAGCATTACTTCGAGGTACTGCAATCGAACCTTGAAGAGCTCGAGCGACTGCGCTCGATCATCAACGACATGCTGTTCCTGGCCAGTGCCGATCAGGGCAGCAAGGCCACCAAACTGACGTCAACCTCCCTGGCGGATGAAGTGGCGACTACGTTGGAATATCTGGATTTCATCCTTGAAGATGCACAGGTTCGGGTACAGGTCAGTGGCGATGCGCAAGTGCGGATCGAGATCGCTCATTTGCGTCGGGCGCTGATCAATCTGCTGAGCAACGCGGTGCAGCACACTGAGCCTGGACAGGTGATTCAGGTAAGGATCGAGGTCGAGGCGCATCAGGTGAGTATCGGCGTCGCCAATCCGGGATCGCCGATTGCCAGCGAGCACCTGTCGCGGTTGTTCGAACGGTTCTATCGGGTCGACGCCTCGCGTAGCAACAGCGGAAACAACCATGGGTTGGGGTTGGCGATCGTCAAGGCGATTGCACTGATGCATGGTGGGGATGTGTTCGTGCGCAGTGATCAGGGCGTGAACACCTTCGGGATTCACCTGCCTGTCTAAACCAAGTCCCACGCAGCCCCCCTGTAGCAGCTGGCGAAGCCTGCGTCCGGCTGCGGTGTGGTGAGGGGATTTGGCGAAACGTCGCAGCGGCCCCAAAAACTTTACGACTGCTGCGCAGCCGAACGGGGATAAATCCCCTCACCACCGGCTTGGGCGAGTCCATCCAATTACAGGTAAGGCGCCGCTCTTCAACTATTGCTTTAAGCGCAACAGTCCTTTCATGAATCCGTTCTTTTTCCCCCCTCCATTCCCCCTTATCGTTGCGCCACCAAACAGCACTTGCCAAGCAAGAAGGTTTTAAAGATGTCCAACACCATGGGTATTGCCAGCGCTTTCGTTTTGTCCTCATTGTTCCTTTCCCCGCTCGCCTTTGCCGAAGAGTCCCAGGCCTTCGTTGCGCACAACAACGAGCGTGCCGCCGCGTTCGAAGCGTACCAAAGCGAAATGACGGCCAAAGCGCAAGATGCCGCGCAAACCCCACAAGCGTCGAATGCTCAGTCCCGCCAAACGATTGAGAAAGACAGCTGATCAACCGAATCCGCTCTGTTTCCCTCGACACTTTTCATCGGCTCTTCCCTTTGAAAAGTTGTCTTCAAGCCGCTGCTATCAGCGGCTTTTTTTCGTCGCGAATTTAGACTTCCCTGGCTCGCTGTGCCTGAGTAGACGCGTCAACGCTTCAGGGTGATCGTCGACTACCCCGCTAATGTCTTCTAAGCTTCAATCAATCAGGGACCGGCACGAGTGCCGGTTTTTTTGTTCTGGACGTATATGCGGACATCATTCCCATGATCACGAGCCGCCTGCCGCAGGTTTCAGGCAAGAACCGTCGACCTGAAATCATGGTGATCCTCGGCAGCTCCCTGACCGTCATCGCGATCATCAGCATCGTCACCTTCCTGCTGATTCGCGAACACGCCAGCGCCCAAGAAGCCGCGACCCGCAGCGCGACCACCATCGCTCAACTCATCGATGCCGACGTGTTGCGCACCGTGGAACTCTATGACCTGTCCCTGCAAGGCCTGATTGCGGCAGCGCAACGGGACGATTTGAAACAGGTGTCTGCACAAATTCGCCATCTGGTCCTGTTCGACCGTTCCACCACGGCGCGTTTCAAAGGTGACATTTTGCTGCTGGACAAGCATGGCGAGGTACTGGCTGACTCTTCCCTGATCGAGCCAAAGCCTGGCAACTTCGCGGACCGTGATTATTTCCAGGCACATGTTTCCAGCCGCGACACCGGCATGTTCATCAGCCGCCCTTTCAAGCCTCGCTGCGACTGCGAAGACAGCAATGAATGGCGGATCAGCCTCAGCCGCCGGATAGCCTCCCCAACCGGTGAACTCCTGGGTGTTGCCGTGGCGTCGATGCGTCTGACCTACTTCGACCAACTGTTCAACACCCTGAACATCGGCAACGACAGCACGCTGAACATCATCAACGACGAAGGCATCCTGCTGGCTCAGAAGCCGTACCTGGAACACGATTCGATCGGTAAGAGTTTCGCCAATCGCCCTAACATCATGCGCATCCTGCGCGAGGGCAGTGGCAGCTTCAACAGCGTGTCGAGCATTGACGGGCAGCAGCGGCTGTACACTTTTTCCAGGGTGGGTAATCTGCCGCTGACGGTGATCGTCGCCCTTTCCGGTACCGACGTGTTTGGGGCGTGGAGACGAACGGCGATGGTGATCAGCGGCGCCGCAGGCGTGCTGTGTATCGGCCTGCTATGGCTGAGCTGGTTGCTGTGCCGGGAGCTGCGTCTGCGCCACAACGCCGAGCAGGAATTGTCCCTGTTGGCCGCCACCGACGCGCTGACCGGTGTTGCCAATCGCAGGATTCTGGACCTGACCCTGCGGCATGAATGGTTCCGCGCCCAGCGATCCGGCCTGCCATTGTCGGTGCTGATGATCGATGCCGACCATTTCAAGGCTTTCAACGATCGACACGGCCATCAGCGTGGCGACGAGGCATTGCGAACGATAGCCAAGGTGATTTCAGCCAATGTGCGACGTCCTGCAGATCTGGTGGCCCGCTATGGCGGCGAAGAGTTTTCCGTGATCCTGGCGGAAACCGACAGCGCGGGCGCGCAGAAGATTGCCGAACAGATCCGTTCGGCGGTGGAACAATTGCCACGGGTGGAAGGCGATGACTCGCCGATGACGGTCAGTATTGGTATCAGTACCTGGACCACCAAGACCGACGCCACGCTGGAGCAATTGCTGTTTGCGGCAGACAAGGCGTTGTATCAGGCGAAGGAGCGAGGGCGTAATCGGGTGGTGGCTGCGCTGTGAAATCCTTGGTGTGACAAAGGGCCTCATCGCGGGCAAGCCCGGCACCCACAAGGTCATGCGTTGCCTGTGGGAGCCGGGCTTGCCCGCGATGAGGCCGCTACAAGCACCGCTTCACTTTTGCGCGGACATAAAAAAAGGCCACCCGAAGGCAGCCTTTAAAAACTAGAGAGGTTTTTACTTACACGGCCGCAACTGGACGCATGTAAGAGATCGGTGCTGTGCTGGCGTCTTCGAAAGTCACGACTTCCCAAGCATCTGTCTGCTCAATCAACTTGCGCAGCAGCTGGTTGTTCAATGCATGTCCGGACTTGAAGCCCTTGAACTCACCAATCAGGCTATTGCCCAGCAGGTAGAGATCACCAATAGCATCGAGGATCTTGTGCTTCACGAATTCGTCTTCATAGCGAAGGCCGTCTTCGTTCAGTACACCATCCGCGTCGACCACAATAGCGTTTTCAACGCTGCCGCCGAGTGCGAGGTTGTGCTTGCGCAGGTACTCGATGTCACTCATGAAACCAAAGGTACGGGCGCGGCTGACTTCTTTTACGAACGAAGTGCTGGAAAAATCCACGCTTGCACTTTGTGTGCGGTCACGGAAAACCGGGTGATCAAAATCGATCTCGAAGCTCACTTTGAAACCTTCGAAAGGGACGAAAGTGGCGCGCTTGTCGCCGTCTTCCACTGTCACTTCCCGCAGGATCCGGATGAACTTCTTGGCAGCGTCCTGTTCTTCCAGGCCAGCCGACTGAATCAGAAATACGAAGGGTCCAGCGCTACCATCCATGATTGGTACTTCGGACGCGGAGAGCTCGACGTAGGCGTTATCGATGCCCAGGCCAGCCATGGCCGAGAGCAAGTGCTCCACCGTGTCCACTTTGACGTCACCGTTAACCAGTGTGGTCGACATAGTGGTTTCGCCAACATTTTCTGCGCGAGCAGGTATCTGCACCACAGGATCGAGGTCAGCACGACAAAACACAATGCCGGTGTCGATAGGCGCGGGCTTGAGGGTCAGGTATACCTTCTCCCCGGAGTGCAGGCCTACACCTGTGGCACGGATAATATTTTTCAGTGTGCGTTGTTTAATCATGGCTTGGGCCGCTTCAGCGCAAATTGCGAACTGGTATCAACAAAGGCTGGCGATAATAGCAGACCAGACCTTTGCTGAACACCAATCACCTTCATAGCCCTGATACATTCCATCAATCGGCCTGACGACGCAGGAAAGCCGGGATGTCCAGGTAGTCCAGGTCATCTTGCGGATTCATCTTCGCGGCAGTCGCTGCACCGGCCTGAGCCTGGTTGCGCATAACGGTCGGACGGTCCAGATCACGGTAGTTCACAGCAGGTGCGTCCTGACGAGCGGGCGCCTGTTGTTGTGGCTGGGAAGCCATGGAGGTGTGAACGGTATTGTCGATAATCTTTACAGGTTTCTCGATTTTAGCGCCCAGACCAGTGGCAACCACGGTCACGTGCAGCTCGTCACGCATGTCCGGATCGATAACGGTACCGACCTTGACCATCGCGTGTTCGGAAGCGAAGGCTTCGATGATGCTACCCACGTCGGAGTACTCACCCAGGGACAGGTCAGGACCGGCGGTGATGTTCACCAGGATGCCACGTGCGCCTTGCAGGTTCACGTCTTCCAGCAGCGGGTTGCGAATGGCCGCTTCGGTGGCCTCGCGTGCACGGTTCGGACCGCTGGCGCAGCCAGTGCCCATCATTGCCATGCCCATTTCGCTCATCACGGTACGTACGTCGGCAAAGTCGACGTTGATCATGCCCGGACGCTTGATGATGTCGGAGATACCGCGAACGGCACCGGCCAGTACATCGTCTGCCTTGGCGAAAGCCGACAGCAGGCTGGCGTCCTTACCGAGGATGGTCAGCAGCTTCTCGTTGGGAATAGTGATCAACGAGTCGACGCTTTCAGACAGCAGACGGATACCTTCGTCAGCGATCTGCATACGCTTGCGGCCTTCGAACGGGAACGGACGCGTCACTACCGCAACGGTGAGAATGCCCATTTCCTTGGCCACTTCAGCAATGATCGGCGCAGCACCGGTACCGGTACCACCGCCCATGCCAGTGGTGATGAACACCATATTGGTGCCCTGCAGGACTTCGGCAATGCGCTCACGGTCTTCGAGAGCGGCCTGACGACCTACTTCAGGGTTGGCACCAGCGCCGAGACCTTTGGTCACGCCAGTACCCAGTTGCAGGATGGTCCGCGCGCCGATGCTTTTCAGCGCCTGGGCATCAGTGTTGGCGCAGATGAATTCAACGCCTTCAATGTTGCTCTTGACCATGTGGTTGACAGCGTTGCCGCCGCCTCCGCCAACACCGATAACTTTGATGACCGGGCTTGCGGGGATGTTGTCTACGAGTTCGAACATTTTCCCTCTCCTTTACATTCTCTAGTTTTTTCGCCTACTGCTTTTGTTGCCGTGCTGCATGTCGCTTGAAACTGTTGCTTAGAAGTTGCCTTGTACCCAGCTCTTGATGCGATCGATCAAAGCGGGTTTCGGCTCTTCATTGCTGTAACTGTCGCGGCTGCTGATGCCCGAGAACGAAATCCCGTCGGACTGCTTTTGCAGGCCGTACATCAACAGGCCGACGCCTGTGGAGTAAATCGGGTTGCGGACCACGTCATCGAGGCCCTTCACACCATGGGGCACGCCCAGGCGTACCGGCATGTGGAAAATTTCTTCGGCCAGTTCGACCGCGCCTTCCATTTTCGACGTACCACCGGTCAGCACGATGCCGGCCGGAATCAGGTCTTCGTAGCCACTGCGACGCAGCTCGGCCTGGATCAACGTGAACAGCTCGTCGTAACGCGGCTCGACCACTTCGGCCAGGGCCTGACGGGACAGTTCGCGCGGTGGACGGTCGCCAACGCTTGGCACCTTGATGGTTTCACCGGCACCGGCCAGTTTGGCCAGGGCGCAGGCATAGCGAATCTTGATTTCTTCGGCGTACTGGGTCGGGGTACGCAACGCCATGGCGATGTCGTTGGTGACCTGGTCGCCTGCAATCGGGATGACCGCCGTGTGACGGATCGCGCCTTCGGTGAAGATCGCGATGTCGGTGGTGCCGCCACCGATGTCCACCAGGCAAACGCCCAGCTCTTTCTCGTCATCGGTCAGTACCGAATACGCGGAAGCCAGTTGCTCGAGAATGATGTCGTCGATTTCCAGACCGCAACGACGCACGCATTTTTCAATGTTCTGTGCAGCGTTGACCGCGCAGGTCACAACGTGGACCTTGGCTTCCAGACGTACACCGGACATGCCCAGTGGCTCACGTACGCCTTCCTGGTTATCGATCACGTAATCCTGCGGCAGGGTATGCAGTACGCGCTGGTCGGCCGGGATCGCTACGGCCTGGGCGGCGTCGAGGACGCGTTCAAGGTCGGCGGAGCTGACTTCGCGATCGCGGATCGCAACGATGCCGTGGGAGTTCAGGCTGCGGATGTGATTGCCTGCAACACCGACGAACGCCGAGTGAATTCGGCAACCGGCCATCAGCTGCGCTTCTTCGATTGCGCGCTGGATCGATTGCACGGTGGACTCGATGTTCACCACCACGCCTTTTTTCAGGCCACGGGAAGGGTGGGTACCGATCCCGACGATTTCCAGCGTGCCGTCGTCCGAGACCTCGCCGACCAGCGCCACCACTTTGGAGGTGCCGATATCGAGACCGACGATCATTTTCCCGCTTTGCACGTTTGCCATGGGTCCTGCCTCTTCTTAATTCTTCGCGACAGCGGGTTGGGCTGCCGTGGGCGCTACAGGTTCCCGCCAGCCAACAGCGAGGCCGTTGGCGTAGCGCAGATCGATGCGCGCAATGTTCGTAATCTGTTCTTTAAGCGTCTTGTCATAGATGGCAATGAAGCGGCGCATCTTTTCCAGCAGGTTGCCGCGTCCGAGCAACAGTTCGATTCCCGGGCCCGCGCTGCCGGCGCCAGTGGTCAGGAACCAGCTGCCCCGGTCACGCAACTCCAGGCGTGCAATCGAGAAGCCCAAAGGCCGGAGCATCTGGCTCAGTACCTGGTATTGCTGCATCACTTGCTGTTGCGCCCGTTGTGGGCCGAACAGCTGTGGCAAATGTTCGTAATTGGCCAGCTCACGCGGGGTAAACGCCTGCCCCTGGTTGTTCAACAGCGACTCATCGCCCCAACGCGCCACCGGCAGTTGTTCTTCCAGGCGGATCACGACCTGGTCCGGCCACACCCTGCGCACTTCGGCGTGGGCAATCCATGGCATCTGTTCCAGCTCGGTCCGCATGCTGGCCAGGTCAATGGTGAAGAAACTCGCCGCCACGTAAGGGGCGATCCGTTGCTGCACCGCTTGCTGGCTGATGTAACTCAAGTCGCCCTGTACGGCGATCTTGGTGATCGGTCGATCCGCGTACGGCAGCAACCGCTGTGCGCCTTCGTAGGTACCAAAGCCCAGCGCGACCAGCAGCACCGGCCAGAACAACGCTTTGAGAAAGCCAAAGTTGGCTTTCGGCAGGCGCGCAGACATCGGCTCTTTAGCCACCATTCGGCTGGCACCCCGCGGCACCGGCTTGCGGCCGGGCGGTGCGGGAGGCTGATGTCTAAGCTGTGCGCCTTGCATGGTCTTACCCTCGCGGCTCAATGCTTGCGGCCAGAATGGCCAGAACCAACTGCTGGAAATCCAGACCGGCAGCACGGGCCGCCATCGGCACCAGGCTGTGATCGGTCATACCGGGAGCGGTGTTGACTTCCAGGAACCAGAACTGCCCGTCGGCGTCCTGCATCACGTCTGCCCTGCCCCAACCGGCGATACCCAGCGCCTCACAGGCTTTCGCCGTGAGGTCCATCAATTCTTTTTCCTTGTCGACGTCGAGACCGCACGGAATCCGGTACTGCGTATCGCAAGCTACGTACTTGGCGTCGTAGTCGTAGAAACTGTGCGTCGTGCCCAGGGCAATCGCAGGTAACACCTGGTCACGCAGGGTGGCGATGGTGAACTCCGGACCTTGAATCCATTGCTCGACCAACACTTGCGAATCGTAGGTACTGGCCGCTTTCCAGGCGTCGATCAACTCAGACGCGGAAGTCACTTTGGCCATGCCGATACTTGAACCTTCATGGGCCGGTTTGACGATCAAAGGGAAGCCCAGTTCCGTCGCTGCAGAAATACAATCGGCCTCGCAACCCAGTACCGCATGACGCGGCGTAGGAATACCCAGACTGTGCCAGACCTGTTTGGTCCGCAGCTTGTCCATGGCCAGCGCCGACGCAAGGATGCCGCTGCCGGTATAGGGAATACCCAGGCATTCCAGCAGGCCCTGCATGCTGCCGTCTTCACCGCCACGACCGTGAAGGATGATGAAGGCGCGATCGATTTTTTCGTTCAGCAGACGCTGCAACAGATCATCGCCTACGTCGAGACCGAACGCGTCCACACCCGCGCTTTGCAGCGCTTCGAGAACCGCATTGCCCGACTTCAAGGAGACCTCACGCTCGGCACTCTTGCCGCCAAAAAGCACGGCAACGCGGCCGAAGTCTTTCGGCGCGACAGTGGAGACGAGGTTGGCGTATGCAGCGGTCATTTCAACTTCCCCACGGTCGGTGCGGCAACGGCACCAGCGAACAACGGACTCTTCAACAGTTTCGGTGCGAGACCACCGATATCACCGGCGCCCTGGCACAGCAGGATGTCGCCGGCACGCAGCAGCGGCTTGACCACTGGCGCTAGATCAACGCCACGCTCGATGTAGATCGGGTCGAGCTGGCCACGTTGACGGATGCTGTTGCACAACTTGCGGCTGTCTGCGCCCGGGATCGGTTCTTCACCGGCCGGGTAGACTTCCATCAGCAGCAGGACGTTGGCATCGGCCAGTACATTGACGAAATCGTCGTACAGGTCGCGGGTGCGGCTGTAGCGGTGCGGCTGGTAGACCATCACCAGACGGCGCTCCGGCCATCCACCGCGCACGGCCTTGATCACCGCGGCGACTTCGGTCGGGTGGTGACCGTAGTCATCGACCAGCATCACGTTGCCGCCTTCGACCGGCAGTTCGCCGTAGACCTGGAAGCGACGGCCAACGCCCTGGAACCCGGACAGGCCCTGGACGATGGCTTCATCGCTGACACCCTCGTCAGTGGCGATGCAGATGGTCGCCAGTGAGTTCAATACGTTATGGTTGCCCGGCATGTTCACCGAAACGTCCAGCGGATCACGATCCGGGCGCAGTACGGTGAAGAAGGTTTGCATGCCCTGCTGACGCACGTTGATCGCGCGCACGTCGCAATCGTCGCCGAAGCCATAGGTCACGGTCGGACGCTTGACCAGAGGCAGGATTTCACGCACCACCGGATCGTCCAGGCACACCACCGCCAGACCGTAGAACGGCAGGTTGTGGAGAAACTCGACGAAGGTTTTCTTCAGTTTGTTGAAGTCACCGTCGTAGGTCGCCATGTGATCGGCGTCGATGTTGGTGACCACGGCAACCAGCGGCTGCAAGTGCAGGAAACTGGCGTCGCTTTCGTCGGCTTCGGCGATCAGGTAATGGCTGGTGCCAAGCTGTGCATTGGTGCCCGCTGCATTCAGTCGGCCACCGATCACGAATGTCGGGTCCAGGCCGCCGGCTGCGAACACCGAAGCGATCAGGCTGGTGGTCGTGGTTTTACCATGGGTACCGGCGACGGCAATGCCGTGGCGATAGCGCATCAGCTCCGCCAGCATTTCGGCGCGCGGTACCACGGGAATACGACGTTCCAGCGCGGTGGCGACTTCCGGGTTGGAGGTGTTCACGGCACTCGAGGTGACCAGTACATCGGCAGTCGCCGCATTCTCGGCACGGTGGCCGATATAGATGTGCGCACCGAAGGATTCGAGACGTTCGGTGACCGGCGAGGCTTTCAGGTCGGAACCGGACACTTCGTAGCCCAGGTTCAACAACACTTCAGCGATACCGCACATGCCCACGCCGCCGATACCGACGAAGTGGATACGACGGATACGGCGCATTTCCGGTTGAGGCATGGCTTTCTGATTCTCAACCATGGGCCACCTCCAGGCAGGTATCGACAACGTTACGGGTAGCGTCGGGTTTGGCCAGTCGGCGTGCGGCAAGAGCCATGTCGGTGAGTCGTTGTGGTTGCATCAGGACCTCTGTCAGGCGCGCGGCAAGATCCGCTGCGCCGGTCGTTCTTTGTGGCATCAGGAAGGCAGCGCCTTCACGGGCCAAATAGTCGGCGTTGCGGGTCTGGTGATCGTCGATTGCGTGGGGCAGAGGCACCAGCATCGAGGGCAGACCGGCGGCGGCCAGTTCACTGATGGTCAGCGCGCCTGCGCGGCACACCACCAGGTCGGCCCAGCCATAGGCTTGGGCCATGTCTTTGATGAAAGGCTGCACTTGCGCCTCGACGCCAGCCGCGCGATAGCGCTCTGCAGTCACTTCATCGTGGTTTTTACCAGCCTGATGAAACACTTCCGGACGCAGGTCAGCGGCAACTTGCGACAGGGCTTCAGGCAACAATTTGTTCAACGGTTCTGCGCCCAGGCTTCCACCCAGGATCAGCAAACGCGCCTTGCGACCGGCCAGGGCCTGCCGCGGTGTTTCGAGGAACAGCTCGGTACGCACCGGGTTACCGGTGGTGCGGCGGCTGTCCGACAGGGTAAAGGTGTCGGGGAATGCTTCACAGACTCGGGCGGCCAACGGCACCAGCAACCGATTGGCGGTACCGGCCACGGCGTTCTGTTCGTGAACGATCACCGGAACGCCAGCCAGTTTGGCGGCAACGCCACCCGGGCCGGTCACATAGCCACCAAAGCCAACAACGCAGACGGGCTGCAGCTGACGAATGATCGCCCGCGCCTGCCACACCGATTTAAGCAACATGAACGGTGCCTTGAGCAGGGACAATTTGCCCTTGCCCCGCAGTCCGCTGGCATTGATCCGGTGCAGCTCGATACCGGCCAACGGCACGAGCTCGTTTTCAATGCCGCGCGGAGTACCGAGCCAATGCACGGTATAACCGCGGGCCTGGAATTCGCGCGCACACGCCAGTGCCGGGAACACGTGGCCGCCGGTGCCGCCTGCCATGATCAGCACGTTAGCGCCCATGGGTCGGCTCCTCGGCGAAGTCACTTTCCTGGAACTCCATCTCTTCGCTGCCCAGGTGGGTTCGACTCTCCCACTCGATACGCAGCAACAAGCCAAGACAGGCACAGCAAATCACCAACGAACTACCGCCATAGCTGAGGAACGGCAGTGTCAGGCCTTTGGTTGGCAACAGACCGACGTTCACCCCGATATTGATCAGGAACTGACCAATCCACAGGAACGACAAGCCATAGGCGATGTAAGCCGCGAAGAATTGCTTGGCTTTCTCGGCCCAGTAGCCGATGTACATGCCACGAATACAGACGAAGGTGAACAGCGCAACAGTGAACAAGGAACCCACGGCGCCCAGCTCTTCTGCCAAAACAGAGAACACGAAGTCGGTGTGGGCTTCCGGCAGGTAAAACTGCTTCTGCACGCTATTGCCCAGGCCGACACCCAACCACTCGCCACGACCGAAAGCGATCAATGCCTGGGACAGCTGATAACCCGCACCGAACTGGTCAGCCCATGGATCCGCGAAGTTGGTCAGACGCGCCATGCGATAGGGCTGAACCTGAATCAGCAACACCACCGCCGCAACGGCGAGAACCACCATCAGGGAGAACCGGAACAACCCGACCCCGCCGAGAAACAGCATCGCTGCGGCAGCGCCCATCATCACGACGGTGGCCCCGAAGTCCGGCTCCATCAGGAGCAGACCGGCCATTGGCAGCAGCACGATGAACGGCTTGAAGAAGCCCATCCAGCTTTCACGCACTTCTTTCTGGCGACGCACCAGGTAACCGGCGAGGTAGATCACCACGAACACCTTGGCGATCTCGGAAGGCTGGACGTTGAAGAAGCTGAACCCGATCCAGCGCATCGAACCGTTCACTTCACGGCCGATGCCCGGGATGATCACCATCACCAACAAGCCGAACGCACCAATCAGCATCAGCCAGCCCAGGCGCTGCCAGGTAGCGATCGGGATCATCATGGTGACGATGCAGGCACCCAGGCCCAACACCACGTAAATAAGGTGGCGAATCATGTAATACAGCGCGCTGCCGGACTGCACCGCCGCCACTTCGGTGGACGCCGATGCAATCATGACCAGACCCAGGCCGAGCAATGCCAGGCAACCGGCGAGCATCGGAAAATCCAGGTCGATACCGCGCCCGGTGATGATCGGCGACGGGTAAGGCTTGATGATATTTTTCAGACTCATGCCAAGTCCTCCACGGCGCGGGCGAACAACGTTCCGCGCTCTTCGTAGTTCTTGAACATGTCGAAACTGGCGCAGGCGGGCGACAGCAGCACCGCATCACCTGGCTCGGCGATGGCGCGGCATTGCTCCACCGCTTCGTTCAGCGAGCTGACGCGAATCAATGGCACGGCATCGCCGACGGCCTGGGCGATCAGGTCGGAGTCGCGGCCCATCAACACCACGGCGCGGCAGTTGACTGCCACCGGGTCACGCAGGTCCTTGAAGTCGGCACCCTTGCCGTCGCCACCGGCGATCAACACGAGTTTGCCGTCGATGTCCGCGCCCAGCCCTTCGATGGCGGCCAACGCGGCCCCGACGTTGGTGGCTTTGGAATCGTTGTAGTAGCTCACGCCATTCAAGTCGCGAACCCACTGGCAGCGGTGCTCAAGGCCAGCGAAGGTGCGCAGGCTCGCGAGCATGGCGTCGAAAGGCAGGCCGACCGCATGACCCAGCGCCAAGGCCGCGAGGGCGTTGGACTGGTTATGGGCGCCACGAATTTTCAATTCGCGCACGGGCATCAGGTTCTGGAATTCGAAGGCCAGGTACTTCTCGCCTTCTTCTTCGCGGATACCGAAGGCCTTGAAATCAGGCTTGGTCAAACCGAAGGTCCAGCAAGGCTGGCCTTCGCCCATCAGTGGGCGGCTCAGGGCATCCTGGCGGTTGACCACGAACTGTTTGGCACCCCGGAAAATCCGGTGCTTGGCCAGGTGATAAGCCGGCAGGCCGCTGTAGCGGTCCATGTGGTCTTCACTGACGTTGAGCACGGTCGCCACTTCGGCGCCGAGGTTATCGGTGGTCTCAAGCTGGAAGCTCGACAGTTCCATCACGTACAGCTCGACGTCGTCGCTGAGCAAATCCAACGCTGGTGTGCCGAGGTTACCGCCAACAGCAACACGCTTACCGGCCGCAGCCGCCATCTCGCCGACCAGCGTGGTGACGGTGCTCTTTGCGTTGGAACCACTGATGGCAACGATCGGCGCCTTCGCGTGACGCGCGAACAGCTCGATGTCGCCGGACAATTTCACGCCACGGGCGGCGGCAGCCTGCAGGGCCGGGGTCGCCAGCGCCAGGCCGGGGCTCACGTAGAGCTCGTCGGCACGGCACAGGAATTCGACGTCCAGCTCGCCACAACGCACTTCCACGTGCGGATAGTCACGCTTGAGCGTGGCCAGTTCCGGTGGATTTTCCCGCGTGTCGGCGACAGCAAACGACGTGCCCCGGTTCGCCAGGAAGCGAACCAGGGACATGCCGCTCTTGCCGAGGCCGACAACGATGCGGAAGTGGTCAGAAGCGATCAGAGACACTCGTTCTACCTCAGCTTCAGGGTGGCAAGGCCGACCAGTACCAGAATCACGGTGATGATCCAGAAACGGACGATCACGCGTGGCTCGGGCCAGCCCTTGAGTTCAAAATGGTGGTGAATCGGTGCCATGCGGAATACGCGGCGCCCGGTCAGCTTGAAAGAGGCAACCTGAATGACGACCGACAGGGTCTCCATCACGAACACGCCGCCCATGATGAACAGGACGATTTCCTGACGGACAATCACTGCGATGGTGCCCAGGGCCGCGCCCAGCGCCAGTGCGCCAACGTCGCCCATGAAGACTTGCGCCGGGTAGGTGTTGAACCAGAGAAACCCGAGACCCGCACCGATCAATGCGCCGCAGAACACGATCAACTCACCCGCGCCCGGAACGTAAGGAATCAGCAGGTATTCCGCGAACTTCACGTTACCGGACAGGTAGCAGAAGATCCCCAAACCACCGCCAACCATCACGGTCGGCATGATCGCCAGACCGTCGAGGCCATCGGTCAGGTTGACCGCGTTGCTCGAGCCAACGATCACGAAATAGGTCAGGACGATAAAGCCCGCGCCCAGGGGAATGCTGTAGTCCTTGAGCATTGGCAGGATCAGCGTGGTTTCCACAGGAGTGCTGGCGGTCATATAAAGGAAGATCGCCGCGCCCAGGCCGAACACCGATTGCCAGAAGTATTTCCAGCGACTTGGCAGGCCACGTGAATTCTTTTCGATCACCTTGCGGTAGTCATCGACCCAGCCAATCGCACCAAACAGCAAGGTGACCAGCAGCACGGTCCAGACATAGCGGTTGCTGAGGTCGGCCCAGAGCAAGGTGCTGACGCCGATGGACGACAGGATCAGCGCGCCGCCCATGGTCGGGGTGCCTGATTTGGACAGATGCGATTGCGGACCGTCGTTGCGAACGGATTGACCGATCTGACGCTTCTGCAAAGTACGGATCATCCACGGGCCATAGCACAGCGACAAAACCAGCGCGGTCAGCACACCGAGAATCCCGCGCAGGGTCAGGTACTGGAAGACCGCGAAGCCTTTGTAGAACTGTTGCATGTACTCCGCTAGCAGCAGCAGCATTAATGTTTCTCCAGACTGGACCCGCACAAAGCGGCGACGACGTTTTCCATCGCAGCGCTACGCGAGCCCTTGATCAAAATGGTGGTGTTTGTGTCTTGCTCGGCGTCCAGGGCCTTGATCAGTTCAGCCTGAGTGGCGAAGTGACAAGCCTGTTCACCGAAAGCGTTTACGGCGTGAACCATCATGGGTCCGACGGCGTAAAGCGCGGAAACCTTGCCACGGGCGTACTCGCCCACGTCGCGGTGTCCCTGCTCTGCCCAATCGCCCAACTCGCCGATATCCCCGAGCACCAGGACGGTGCGGCCGGAAAAGCCGGCGAGTATATCAACGGCGGCGCACATTGAGGTGGGGTTCGCATTGTAGGTGTCATCGATGACGCGCATGCCGTTGCTGGCCAGTTGCGCAACGGTGCGCCCCTTGACCGGCTGCACTGCGCCAAGCCCGGTGGCGATGCCGAACAGCGAGACACCCAGCGCATGGGCGGCAGCTGCGGCGGCCATCGCATTGGCAACGTTATGAGTGCCGAGCAGGTTCAATTGAACGCGCTCCACACCTTCAGGACTGTGTAGATTGAACGCCGGGCAACCGCGAGCATCACGGTCCAGATCGCTGGCGTAGAAGTCAGCGCTGAGGTTGCTCAAGGCGAACGTCAGCACTTTGCGACCGGCTGCACGGGTCTTCCAGATACCGAACGCCTTGTCATCGAGATTAAGAACGGCGACGCCATCGGCATCCAGCCCTTCAATGATCTCGCCCTTGGCTTCAACGATTTTTTCCGGCCCGCCGAACTCACCAACGTGGGCGGTCCCGGCGTTGTTGAGAATGGCCACATGAGGTTTGGTCATGGCCACTGTGTAAGCGATTTCGCCGAGTCGCGAGGCACCCAGCTCAATGACCGCTGCGGTGTGTTCTGGCGCAAGTTCGAGCAGGGTCAACGGAACGCCGAGGTCGTTGTTCAGGTTGCCACGGGTCGCCAGTACCGGACCCCGCGTGCGCAGGATGCTCGCAAGCATTTCCTTGACCGTGGTCTTACCGCTGGAACCGGTGATTGCTGCAACCTGATGCGTGAAACCGGCACGGTTCATCGCGCCCAGTTGGCCAAGCGCCTGGCGTGTATCTTTCACCAGCAATTGCGCAAGCGTGCTGTCAGTAACTTCGCGCTCGACCAGGGCTGCAACGGCGCCTTTTGCGGCGACGTCGTTCAAGTAGTCATGACCATCAAAACGCGGGCCGGTCAGGGCGATAAACAGTTGGCCTGGCTGGATCGCACGACTGTCGATGCTGACACCGTCGAAAGTGGCATCAGTATTCACCAGACGGGCGTTCAGCGCGCCGGTCAGTTCGCTCAGTGTCAGGGCTTTAAGCATGGGCCACCTCCCACGCGGTCAGGGCATGATCAGCCTCGACCAGATCGGAGAAAGCGTGGCGCTCGCCGTTGATTTCCTGATAGTCCTCGTGCCCTTTACCGGCCAGGACAATCACGTCATCCGCCGACGCTCCGGCGATAAGCTGAGCAATCGCCTGGCCACGGCCGGCAACGAATGCGACGTTATCTACAGCGCTGAAACCGGCGCGGATGTCGTCGAAAATCACCGACGGGTCTTCGGTACGCGGATTGTCATCGGTGACGAGCACGCCATCGGCCAGACGCTCGACCACCTCGGCCATCAGCGGACGCTTGCCGCGATCACGATCACCGCCGCAACCGAACAGGCACAGCAGCCGACCTTTGGCGTGTGGACGCAGGGCCGTCAATACTTTCTCCAGCGCGTCGGGCGTATGGGCGTAATCCACGACCACCAATGGCTGAGAGCCGCCGCCGAGGCGTTGCATACGGCCGGCCGGGCCTTCGAGTTTTGGCAGGACCTTGAGGATTTCGTCCAGCGCGTAATCCAGACCAAGCAATGCGCCGACCGCTGCCAGCACGTTGCTCAGGTTGAAACGGCCGAGCAAGGTGCTGCGCAAATGGTGTTCGCCCTGGGGCGTGACCAACGTGGCACGTACGCCTTCGTCGTCGAATTGCGCTTCGCGGCAATACAGGTAAGCGCTGGCGTCTTCAAGACTGTAGGTAATCAGCCGCGACTCGCGTTTTTCCGCAGCCAGCTGGCGGCCGAATTCGTCGTCGAGGTTAACCACCCGGCATTTAAGATCGTTCCAGGCAAACAGCTTGGCCTTGGCTTCGCCGTAGGCCTGCATGGTGCCGTGGTAATCAAGATGGTCCCGGGAAAGATTGGTCATCACCGCCACATCAAACGCCAGCGCAGTGACTCGCCCCTGATCGAGACCGTGGGACGAGACTTCCATGGCGACGGCTTTGGCGCCGGCCTTTTTCAGGTCGGCAAGGGTCGCCTGGACGGCAATCGGGTTCGGCGTGGTGTGCAGGCCGCTTTCGAGCGCGCCGTAGAAACCGGTACCCAGTGTGCCGACAATCCCGCAGTGCTGACCGAGCAGGTCCAACGCTTGCGCAACCAATTGCGTCACGCTGGTTTTGCCATTTGTACCGGTCACGCCAACCAGGTTCAGGTGGCGACTCGGGTCACCGTAAAAACGTCCAGCGATGTCCGACAGCTGCGCCGCCAGGCCTTTGACCGGAATCAGCGGCACATCGGTGATCGGCAGCACCGTCGCGCCTTCAACTTCATAGGCCACGGCCGCCGCACCGCGCTGCAGTGCGTCGGCGATGTGCGCGCGACCGTCGAACTTGCCGCCAGGAACGGCGAGGAACAGATCGCCTGCCCGCACGTTGCGGCTGTCGAGGGTCAGTTCCCGGATCAGCAGATCGCGACCGGCGTGGGCAAAAATCTTGTTCAGACTAAGAGACATCAGCCGCGCCCTCCATTGGCTTTCAGCGGAACGACCGGTGTGGCATTGGCCTGTTGAGTCGGTGGCAGGTTGTCAGGCGTGATGTTCATCAGGCGCAAGGTCCCGGACATCACTTTGCTGAAGACCGGTGCCGAAACCAGACCACCGAAATAACCGGCTTTGGTCGGTTCATCGATCACCACCACGATGGCGTAACGCGGATCGCTCATCGGGCCGAAGCCGGCGAACAGCGAACGGTAGGAATTCTCGGCGTAGCCTTTGGTACCGACCGACGTTTTGCGCGCGGTACCCGATTTGCCAGCCACGTGATAAGCCGGCACCTGCGCACGGAACACGCCGCGCGGGGCTTCGATTACCTGGGTCAGCATGCCCTGCATGGTTTTCGCGACGGCTTCCGGCAATACCTGAGTGGTTTGTGGCGCCTTGTCAGTCTTGATCAGGGTCAGCGGCGCGAGACGACCGTTATTGGCCAGGGCCGAGAAGGCGTGGACCAACTGGATCGCCGTCACGGAAATGCCGTAGCCGTAAGACAGCGTGGCGGTCTCGGCTTTGCGCCATTCGCGATAGTTCGGCAGGTTGCCGACGCGCTCACCCGGGAAACCGAGGCCGGTGTCCTGGCCGAGCCCGACTTTTTGGGCGAGACGGAAGATTGTTTCGCCGCCGATATCAAACGCGACCTTGCTCATGCCGACGTTACTGGAGTTGATCAGGATGCCTGTCAGGTCGAGTACCGGACCTTCGCTCCTGGAAACGTCCTTGATGGTGTACTTACCAATCTGCAAGGTGCCCGGGTAAACCTCGACGGTATCGCTCGGTTTCCAGCGACCGCTTTCGATCGCAGCGCTCATGGAGATGGCTTTCATGGTCGAACCTGGCTCGAACACGTCGATCATTGCGCGGTTGCGCATCATCGCCGGTTGCAGGTTGCGACGGTTGTTCGGGTTGTAGGTCGGCTGATTGACCATGGCCAGGATCTCGCCGCTCTTCACGTCCATGATCACGAGGCTGCCGGCCTTGGCGCCGTTCTCGATGATCGCGTTACGCAGTTCGCGGTTGGCGAGGTATTGCAGGCGCAGGTCAATGGACAACGCCAAGGGCTTACCGGCCTTGGCGTTTTTGGTGACCTGGACATCCTTGATGAGCCGACCGCGCCGGTCCTTGATGACCTGGCGTTTGCCAGGGACACCGGCGAGCCATTCGTCGTAGGCCAGCTCGACACCTTCGCGACCGTGGTCATCGATGTCGGTAAAGCCGACCATGTGCGCGGTCACTTCACCGGCAGGGTAGAAACGCCGGAACTCTTCAATGCCATAGACGCCCGGTACTTTAAGATCGAGCACGGACTGGCCTTGCTCGGGGGTCAGCCCGCGCACCAGATAGATGAATTCTTTGTTGGCCTGGGCCTCGAGACGTTCGGTCAAGGCTTTGGGATCCTGGCCCAGCGCGGCTGCGAGTGCCGGCCATTTTTCTTTGGCCTGCTGCATTTCCTTGGCGTTGGCCCACAGGGTCGTGACCGGCGTACTGACGGCCAACGGCTCGCCGTTACGGTCAGTGATCAAACCACGGTGAGCGGGAATCGGAATATGACGAACGCTGCGCGCGTCGCCCTGGCCTTTAAGGAAGGCACGGTCAACCACTTGCAAATCGATAATGCGCCAGGCAATCGCCGCCACCATGACGCTGAGCAAACCCACCACCAGGCGAAACCGCCATGGAAAGAGAGCACCTTCAAGTTTCATCATGGCGCCACCATCTGCACTTCAGCTGCGCCGGGAATGCGCATCTTCAGTTGCTCAGTGGCCAGGACTTCGATACGGCTGTGTGCGGTCCAGGTGCTCTGCTCGAGGATCAGACGGCCCCACTCCGCTTGCGCCTTGTCGCGCACGCTCAGTTCGTTGTACAGCGAGTTCAAAAGCTGACGGTTCCAGTGGGCGCTGTACGACACGCCGATGGCCGACACGAGCACGCCGAGAAACAGCAGCAGCATGAAAAAGCTTCCGCCTGGAAGTGGCTTGGCGAAAAGCTTGCTCACCGCAGCTTCTCCGCCACGCGCATGACGGCGCTACGGGAACGTGGGTTGGCTTTGAGTTCGGCCTCGGAGGCGGACTGCGCTTCGCCATGGACTTTGATTTTTGGTTCGAAGGCTACATGCCGGACCGGCAGGTTGCGTGGCAGGTTGTCGGCTTCGCCTTTCACCAGTTTGCGCATGAACAGTTTGACGATGCGGTCTTCCAGCGAGTGGAAGCTGATCACGACCAGGCGGCCGCCGACTTCCAGGCAATCCAGCGCCGCTTCAAGACCGGCCTCCAGATCGCCCAGTTCATTATTGACGTGAATACGCAGGCCCTGGAACGCACGGGTAGCCGGGTTTTTGCCCTTTTCCCATGCCGGGTTGGCGACCTTCAGGACTTCTGCCAGGTCGGCTGTACGCTCGAAGGGTTTGATATCACGGCGCTCGGCGACAGCTCGGGCCATGCGACCGGAAAAACGCTCTTCGCCATATTCCTTGAATACCCGGGCGATTTCTTCGGCCGGCGCAGTGTTGACGAATTCGGCAGCACTGATCCCGCGGGACGGGTCCATGCGCATGTCCAGCGGGCCATCGTTGAGGAAGCTGAAGCCGCGTTCCGGGTCGTCAAGCTGCGGCGAGGACACTCCAAGGTCGAGCAGGATACCGCTGACTTTGCCAGCCAGACCGCGATCTGCCACTTCCGAACCCAGCTCGGCAAAGCTGCGCTGCACAACGACAAAGCGGCCGTCTTCGGCCGCTAGCGTTTGCCCGGTGGCAATCGCTTGAGGATCTTTGTCGAACCCGAGCAACCGACCTTCGGGACCGAGCTGGCTGAGGATCAACCGACTGTGTCCGCCGCGACCGAACGTGCCGTCCAGATAGCAACCATCAGGACGTACGGCGAGAGCCTCCACGGCTTCGTCGAGCAGTACGGTGATGTGGTTAAAGCCGCTATCAATAGTCACAGAATTAGATCACGCAGTTCATCAGGCATCGCGCCCGGTTGTTGAATAGCAGCCAGGTCAGCGGCAGAAACCGCATCCCAGGCATCCTCGTCCCACAATTGGAACTTGTTCAGTTGGCCTACCAACATCGCGCGCTTATCCAACTTGGCATATTCACGCAGACGCGGTGGAACCAGAAAACGACCACTGCCATCGAGTTCGAGGTCGACGGCATTACCAATCAGTAAACGTTGCAGGCGGCGGTTCTCTTCGCGAAGCGAAGGCAGTGCGCGCAGTTTGGTTTCAATAATTTCCCACTCATCGAGGGGGTAAACACACAAACACGGATCAACGGCATCGATTGTGACGATTAACTGACCGGAACTTCTCGAAACCAGCTCGTCGCGATACCGGCTCGGCATAGCGAGACGGCCCTTTGCGTCGAGACTGATAGCGTTAGCTCCGCGAAACACGTCAGCGTTTCTCCAAATATTAGCGTTTTTAGCTCAAAAAACCCACTTCATGCCACTTTCCGCCACTTGCGCACACTATAGGAATGCGCCTACCGCACCGTCAAGGCGCGCAGTAAAGGAAAAGCCTTACAGAACTGTGATTTAGGAGCCTAAAAGGAGGGGTAACGAGAATCTGACGCGTAATCTTGCTCAATAACTTGATTCAGCACTGACGGCTGCGCTCGAAAGTTAAAGTAGTTTGTTAAGAGTAAGATTTTTTTGGTATTACGAAAGTGCTTCAGCTGATGATTCTGGAAGGAGGTAAATCGGCGCTGCGAGGAGTTTATTGGAATGCCATCAATGCAGGCGAATCAGTATCACTCAGGCCTTCCAGCGTTCAATCGCAAGGAAGGAGTAACACTACTGCCTGCGCCCTGTTCAAAGCCTCAAACAGGAAGGGGAAAAAGGTGGAGAGTCGATCTGTAAGCCGGGTTCTGTCTTGAACAGTCATTCGTCTACGATGGCCATCACTGGACATCTTTAGCAACCTACCCGGTCCCAGCGCGGGCCACGCCTTGGGACCCTATTTGGTCTTGCTCCAAGTGGGGTTTACCTAGCCACGAACTGTTGCCAGTCGTGCGGTGCGCTCTTACCGCACCTTTTCACCCTTACCGGCGCCGAAGCGCTTAGGCGGTTATTTTCTGTGGCACTTTCCGTAGGCTCACGCCTCCCAGGCATTACCTGGCACTTCGCCCTATGGAGCCCGGACTTTCCTCCCCCCCCTAATTTTCATAGAGGGCAGCGACTGTCCAATCGACTCTCCGCCGCGAAGGTTAACGGCAGAGCGCCCGAAGAACAAGCGCTAAAAGCCTTCAGCCATGCCTTCGCGTCGGGTTTTACTCGCCCTTCTGTTTATCCAGCGCAACTTGATAGAGCACATTCTTGCGCTCTCCGGTAATTTGCGCCGCCAGTGCCGCGGCTCGCTTGAGAGGCATTTCCTCCAGCAACAAATTGAGAATACGCATTGCCTCACTGCTGACCGCGTCTTCTGTTTCGGGCGCCGACCAGCCCGCCACCAGCACCACACACTCACCGCGCTGCTGATTGCTGTCTGACTCGACAAACGCACGCAGCTCGGCCAGCGGCAACCCTTTGAGGGTCTCGAACGTTTTCGTCAGCTCGCGGGCCAGCAATGCCGGGCGCTCAGGACCGAACACCAACTCCATGTCCTGCAGGCATTCCAGAATACGATGCGGGGCTTCGTAGAAAATCAGCGTACGCGGCTCTTCCTTTACCAATTCCAGACGAGCGCGCCGACCGACGGCCTTGGCTGGCAGAAAGCCCTCGAAGATGAACCGGTCCGACGGCAAGCCCGCCGCCGACAGCGCGGCAATCAATGCACAGGCACCCGGGACCGGTACCACGCTGATGCCCGCGGCACGCGCCTGGCGCACCAGGTGATAGCCCGGATCGGAAATCAGTGGCGTCCCGGCATCGGAGATCAGCGCAACGTCGTCACCGGCAAGCAAACGGGTAATAAAGCGGCTACCTTCATCCCGCTCGTTGTGTTCATGACAGGCCGCCAGCGGCGTAGGAATGCCGAAGTGCTGCATCAATCGCTGGGAATGGCGAGTGTCTTCAGCGGCGATCAACGCAACGTCACGCAGGATTTTCAGCGCGCGCGCACTGATGTCGTCCAGGTTGCCGATGGGCGTCGCCACCACATAAAGCGAGCCAGCAGCGGAATTCAAAGCACCTGGAGCAGTCAAAGCGCACACCTCATGATCGTTAAAAGGCGACATTGTAGCGCGTAGATCCGTTTCCGATACGCGCAAGCAACTTGGGGTTTTTCATGCCTTTTGACCGCGCAGCAACATTTACACGAGCTAAATTGATCGATTCACACCAGTAACATCGCGCCCCGGCCAGTGCTTGGGTACAATTCCACGCTAATTTGATCGAGTATCAGGAACACTACATGATCGCTTGCCTGCGGCTGTTCACTGCCCTCTGCCTTGCTGCCTTGCTGGCGGCTTGCGCCAGCTCGCCCTCCTCCAGCCTTGGCGAACTTCCACGGACCCCGGATGCCAGTATCGAGCAACTGCTCGAACAGGCGACTCAAAGCAAAGACCCGGAAAAAGCTGCGTTGCTGCGCCTGAGCGCCGCAGACCTGGCCTTCCGCCAAGGGAATGCCGGCCAATCCGCGCAAATCCTGCAGCAAGTGCCTGTCGAACAACTCAAGCCTGGACAACAGGTTTTCGCGAGCACACTGGCAGCTGAACTGGCCATGGCGCGCAATCAGCCGAAAGCCGCCTTGACCGCGTTGAGCCATCCAAGCCTGCAACGACTGAGCGAACTGCCTGTCGAGCAGCAAGTCCGCACCGGCACCGTTCACGCCCGCGCACTTGAAGCCGACGGCCAAACCCTGGCTGCTGCGAAGGAGCGAATCTTTATCGCCCCGATGCTCGAAGGTGAAGCGGCCAGCAAAAACCACGAAGCGATCTGGACCCTGATCGCCTCACTGCCAACCGATCAACTGCAGCCCACCACCACCGACGACCTCGGCGGCTGGATGAGCCTGGCCCTGGCCGTGAAAACCGCGGGAACCCTGGAGCAACAGCAAGCCGCGATCGACAACTGGCGCGCGCAGAACCCCAAGCATCCGGCGGCCATTCAATTGCCGCTGCCACTGACCAGGCTCAAGGAGCTGGCCAGCCAGCCGCTGAGCAAGATTGCCCTGCTGCTGCCACAAGACGGACCACTGGCTTCGGTCGGCAAAGCACTGCGCGAAGGTTTCATGGCCGCTCACTACCAGGCGCAACAAGCCGGGCAGAAGCCACCGGCTATCGAGTTCTATGACAGCTCGCGCCTGACGTCTCTGGATGAGTTCTACCGCAAGGCTCAGGCAGATGGCGTGCAACTGGTCATCGGCCCGCTGGAAAAGCCACTGGTCAAACAGCTCAGTACACGCCCGCAATTGCCGATTACCACGCTGGCACTGAACTACAGCGAGGGCGCACAAGGCCCGGCTCAACTGTTCCAGTTCGGTCTTGCCGCTGAAGATGAAGCCCGTGAAGTCTCTCGCCGCGCCCGCGCCGATGGCCTGCATCGCGCCGCCATCATGGTGCCGAAAGGCGAATGGGGCGACCGCGTGCTGAAAGCGTTCAGCCAGGATTGGCAAGCCAATGGCGGCAGCATTGTTGCTACCGAGCGCGTTGATCAGCCGGTGCAACTGGCGCAGCAAATTGCCGACATGTTCCAGCTACGCCAGAGCGAAGGTCGCGCCAAGAGCCTGCAAAGCACCGTGGGCTCGCAGGTTGCCGCCCAGCCTTCGCGTCGCCAGGACATCGAGTTCATCTTCCTGGCCGCAACCCCCCAGCAAGCCCAGCAGATCAAACCGACCCTGAACTTCCAATACGCAGGCGACGTACCGGTTTACGCAACGTCCCACGTATTCAGCGCCAGCGGCGATGTGAATCAGTACAACGACATGAATGGCGTCCGGTTCTGCGAAACGCCATGGCTGCTGGACGTCAACGATCCGCTGCGCAAACAAGTCACCGCTCAATGGCCACAAGCTGCTGGCAGTCTGGGTCGCCTCTACGCAATGGGCGCGGATGCCTACCGTTTGGCGCCTCGCCTAGGCCAGCTGAAGGCTTTGCCGGACAGCCGTATCGAGGGTGAATCCGGCAGCCTGGGCATGACCCAGAATCAACGGGTTGAACGTCAGTTGCCGTGGGCACAGTTCGTCAATGGCCAGGTTCAACGCCTGCCGGACACCCCACGCTGATGCCCGACAGGTCACGCCAGCAAAGCGGACAAGATGCCGAGCGCCATGCGCTCGAGCATCTTCAGCAACACGGTCTGCGCCTGGTGGCGCAGAACTGGTTGTGTAAACGCGGCGAGCTTGATCTGGTCATGCTTGATGGCGATACAGTAGTATTCGTTGAAGTCCGCTACAGAAAAAACACTCAATGGGGTGGCGCGCTCGATAGCATCGATGGGCGCAAACGGCAGAAACTGATTTTTGCCGCGCAGTATTTTCTTCAGCGCGAATCGCGCTGGGCCAATTCCCCTTGCCGTTTCGACGTGGTTGCCATCGACAGCAACCTCGATCAGCTCAACTGGTTGCAAAATGCCTTCGACAGCTGATTGCTCATGCGCTGAACCGGACGCTTTCACCCAACACTTTTGCTCTTTGCTTTGCGGGCTGCACATTCCTGTGCCAAGTAGCCGCGCTAATTAAGGTCACACAGATGGACATGCAATCCCGAATTCGCCAGCTTTTTCAGGCCAGTATCGACACCAAGCAAATGGCGATGGACGTACTTGCACCGCACATCGAGCAAGCCAGCCAGGTCATGGTAAACGCCCTGCTGAACGAAGGGAAAATGCTGTCCTGCGGCAACGGCGGCTCTGCCGGCGACGCCCAGCATTTTTCGTCGGAACTGCTCAACCGTTTCGAGCGTGAACGTCCAAGCCTGCCCGCCATTGCGCTGACCACCGACACGTCGACGATCACCTCGATCGCCAATGACTACAGCTACAACGAAATCTTCTCGAAGCAGATCCGCGCGCTCGGCCAACCGGGCGATGTGTTGCTGGCGATTTCAACCAGCGGCAACTCGGCGAACATTATTCAAGCGATCCAGGCCGCACATGATCGCGAAATGATTGTCGTAGCAATGACGGGGCGCGATGGCGGCGGCATGGCGTCACTGCTTTTGCCCGAGGACGTTGAGATCCGGGTACCGGCCAACGTCACTGCACGTATTCAAGAAGTCCACCTGCTGGCGATCCATTGCCTATGCGACTTGATCGACAGCCAACTGTTCGGGAGTGAAGAATGACCCCTAATCGCCTAGGCCTTCTGGCCTTGACCCTATGCCTCGGCATCAGCGGCTGCACCTCGGTGGTAAACGCCAGCCGGGAAGCGCCGATTGAAGACGACCGCGGCACCCGCACTTTCGGCAGTAAAATTGACGATTCCCTGATCGAGACCAAGGTCGGTGTGAATATCGCCAAGGCCGACCCTGCACTGGATAACGACTCGCACATCGTCGTCACCAGCTTCAACGGCGTTGTACTGCTTGCCGGCCAGACCCCACGCGAAGACCTCAAAGCCAAGGCCGAGCAGGCAGCCTCTGTCGTCCAGCGCGTGAAGAAAGTCCATAACGAACTGCAAGTGCTGCCGCCTTCCGGCTTCCTTGCCCGCCAGAACGATGCCTGGCTGACCTCCAAGATCAAGACCCAGATGCTCACCGACCCGAACATCCCGGGCTCGCGCATCAAGGTCATTACCGAAAACGGCATCGTCTATCTGCTGGGCCTGCTGACCAAGCAGGAAGCGGCGCAGGCGACCAATCTGGTGCAGGGCGTTTCTGGCGTGCAGAAGATTGTGAAGCTATTTGAATATATCGATTGATGCGTTATCGGACCTACAGGTTTGAAGTGGCGACGTAATAAAAAAGGCGATCCTTTCGGATCGCCTTTTTTATTACTTCACCACTTTCAAACTGGGTCGACCGCTTGGACGCGGCGGCTCGGTGTCGGGTGGCGGAATATCATCATCCAGCTCGATCTCTTCCTCGTCTTCCATGGGCGATTCCAGATCAAACACCATGCCCTGACCGTTCTCCCGGGCGTAAATGCCCAGGATCGATGCGATAGGCACGTACAGGGTGTGCGGAACGCCACCGAAGCGCCCTTCGAAGCTGACCGCTTCGTTATCCATGTGCAAATGACGCACAGCTGCCGGCGATACGTTCAGGACAATTTGTCCGTCACTGGCAAATCCCTGAGGCACCTGTACCGACGGATACTCGGAATTGACCAGCATGTGCGGGGTGCAATCGTTATCCACAATCCACTCATAGAGCGCGCGGACCAGATAAGGTCGACTGGAGTTCATAGCGGCTCCTTAAGCCTTAGCGCATATCGCGTTCGACACCAGACAGACTCGCCTGGAAAGCCTCACGCGCAAACGAGCGCTCCATATAATCAAGCAGCGGCTTGGCTGGCCGCGGCAGTTCAATACCCAAAATCGGCAAACGCCAGAGTATTGGTAGTAGGCAGCAATCCACCAGGCTTTGTTCCTCACTGAGGAAAAACGGCTTGTCAGCGAACAATGGCGACACGCCGCTCAGGCTTTCTCGCAGCTCTTTACGAGCAACGACACGGGCCGCTTCCTTGGTCCGCGAATCCAGGATCAGATCCACCAGGCCACACCAGTCACGCTGAATACGATGTATCAGCAGACGGCTGTTCGCTCGCGCCACTGGATAAACCGGCAGTAACGGCGGATGCGGGTAACGCTCATCCAGATATTCCATCACCACGGTCGACTCCCACAGCGCCAGGTCACGATCGACCAGGGTGGGCAGACTTCCGTAAGGGTTCACTTCAATCAGTTTAGGCGGCTGGCGACCAGCTTCCACATAAATGATCTCTGCGCTGACACCCTTCTCTGCAAGTACGATACGTACCCGGTGGGAATAGTGGTCGGCGGGGTCGGAGTAACAGGCCAACCGATTGGTCACGCCCATGGCGGTCCTCCTCGCTTGTTGAAATTTCGAAAGCGGAAAAACGAGCGCGCCCAGAGGGCGTCTCCCCGTAACGCCTGGATAACCAGATCCGTTACACCTTTAGAGACGCCCTTGGGCGCGCGCGATTAACAGCAATTGCTTAAAGCGTTATCAGTGCACGTCTTTCCAGTATTCGCGCTTGAGCAGGTAAGCGAATACGAAGAAGAACGCCAGGTACAGCAATACATACGTACCGATGCGCTGATGTTGCAGCTTAACCGGGTTAGCCGAGTAAGCGAGGAAGGTTACCAGATTCTTCACCTTCTCATCGAACTGCTCTTCAGTCAGCGTTCCGCTTTTCGGCACGATGGTCAGCTGATCGCACGCTTCATGAGTCAGCGGCGTACCGGTCAGCGGATCATATTGCTTCTTGCCGTCTTCGACGATCTGGACCTGTTTGCAGCCCACGACCTGACGACCTTGCAGACCGACCAGAACGTTTGGCATCCCTACGTTAGGAAATACCTTGTTGTTCACGCCCCATGGACGCGCTGGGTCTTCGTAGAAAGACTTCAGGTAGCCATAGAGCCAGTCTGTACCACGAACGCGAGCAACCAGGGTCAAGTCAGGCGGTGCCGCACCAAACCAGGTCTTCGCGTCAGCCGGCTGCATACCGATGTTCATGTGGTCGCCGATCTTGGCGCCAGTGAGCACCAGGTTCGAGAGCATCAAGTCATGCGGAATGCCGAGGTCGTCGGCAACACGCTCGTAACGCTGGAACTTGGCGCTGTGGCAACCCATGCAGTAGTTGGCGAACGTACGTGCGCCATCTTGCATTGCAGCCTTGTCGGAAACGTCGATATCGACTTTTTCCAACTCAGGACCACCGTGTTCAGCCGCAAAAGACAGCACAGGCAGAGCAGCAAGAATCAGTACAGCAAATAGCTTTTTCATCAGCCAGTCACCCTTTCCGGAACCGGTTTTGTCTTCTCGAGCCTGGTGTAGAACGGCATCAGAATGAAGTAGGCGAAGTACAGGAAGGTGCATACCTGCGACAGCAGCGTACGACCTGGCGTTGGAGCGAGTACGCCCAACACGCCCAGGATCACGAACGAGATGCAGAACACCCACAACCAGATCTTGCTCATCCAGCCCTTGTAACGCATCGACTTGACCGGACTCCGGTCGAGCCACGGCAGGACGAACAGCACTGCGATCGCCGCACCCATGGCAATGACACCCAGGAGCTTGTCGGGAATCGCCCGCAAAATTGCGTAGAACGGCGTGAAGTACCAGACGGGTGCAATGTGCTCAGGTGTCTTGAACGCGTTCGCCTGTTCAAAGTTCGGCTTCTCGAGGAAGTAGCCGCCCATTTCCGGGAAGAAGAACACGATCGAGCAGAAGATGAACAGGAACACCACAACGCCGACGATATCTTTCACGGTGTAGTACGGGTGGAAAGCAATGCCATCCAGCGGTACGCCGTTTTCGTCCTTGTACTTCTTGATGTCCACGCCGTCCGGGTTGTTCGAGCCGACTTCGTGCAGCGCCAGCACGTGCAACACCACCAGACCGAGAATCACGATCGGCAGGGCAACAACGTGTAGGGCAAAGAAGCGGTTCAGGGTGATACCGGAAATCAGGTAGTCACCACGGATCCACTGAGTCAGGTCGTCACCGATGACCGGAATCGCACCGAACAGCGAGATGATTACCTGGGCACCCCAGTACGACATCTGGCCCCAAGGCAGCAGGTAGCCCATGAAGGCCTCTGCCATCAACGCCAGGTAGATCAGCATGCCGAAGACCCACACCAGCTCACGCGGCTTCTGATACGAGCCGTAGAGCAAGCCACGGAACATGTGCAGATAGACCACGATGAAAAACGCCGAAGCGCCGGTGGAGTGCAGCAGACGCAGGATCGAGCCGTACTCGACGTCGCGCATGATGTATTCGACGGAGGCAAACGCTTCTTCCGCCGACGGGGTGTAGCTCATGGTCAGCCAGACACCGGTGACGATCTGGTTGACCAGAACGAGCAGCGCGAGGGAACCAAAGAAATAGAAGAAGTTAAAGTTCTTCGGGGCGTAATACTTGCTGAGATGGTCTTCCCACATTTTGGTCGCGGGGAAGCGTGCATCAACCCAATCCATGAACTTGCTCATCACGCTTTCTCCGTATCGACGCCAATGACAATGATGTCATCGGTCTCATAGGAATGCGGGGGAACTGGCAGGTTCAAAGGCGCAGGTTGCGACTTGTAGACGCGGCCAGCCAGATCGTAGTGGGAACCGTGGCAAGGGCAGAAATAACCACCTACCCAATCCTTGCCCAGATCCGCAGGTGCCACTTCCGGACGGAAAGTCGGCGAGCAACCCAGGTGCGTGCAAATACCGATCAGCAGCAGAACCTCTGGCTTGATCGAACGCGTTTCCGGGTCGACATAAGTCGGTTGTGTCGAGTTCTTGGAGGTAGGGTCAGACAGCTGGCCCTCGATCTTTTTCAGATTCCCCAGGATTTCCTCGGTACGGCGGACGATGAATACCGGCTGACCGCGCCACTCAGCAATCATCTGCTGGCCTGGCTCGATTTTGCTGACATTCACTTTCACCGGTGCACCTGCGGCTTTCGCCTTGGCACTGGGAAACCATGACCCCACGAACGGGACCGCAGCCCCCACCGCTCCTGCAGCACCCACCACGGATGTGGCTGCTACCAAGAAGCGACGCCGGCCTGCATTCACGCCGTCATTGCTCATTCAGTCCTCTCCCATCAGCTTTGTGGCCTGTTAAATCAGGCATCTACTAAGTAAATCTATGTACTTATAAAAATTTTGCCGAATGGTAATGAAAAGCCCCAATTCTGACAAGGTAATTACCCAAGTGCTCCACTGCCAAGCCTTGCAGTATAGGGGCTCTGCGCGTGTGGCAAGTTGTCACAGCGCAATTATTCAAGAATTCGCGCCCATAAAAAAACGCCCAGCTCCGTGAGGAAACTGGGCGTTCTTTTTTGAACGTAGAAGCGAATTAACGCTTCGAGTACTGCGGACGCTTACGCGCTTTACGCAGACCAACTTTCTTACGTTCAACTTCACGAGCATCGCGAGTAACGAAGCCAGCTTTGCGCAGAGCGCCACGCAGGGTTTCGTCGTACTGCATCAGTGCGCGAGTGATACCGTGGCGGATTGCGCCAGCTTGACCACTTACACCACCGCCGATCACGGTGACGTAGATGTCGAACTTCTCGACAGTCTCAGTCAATTCCAGCGGCTGACGAACTACCATACGGGCAGTTTCGCGGCCGAAGAAATTATCCAGCGAACGGTTGTTGATGGAGATGTTACCAGTACCCGGACGCAGGAAAACGCGTGCGGTTGCGGTCTTGCGACGGCCAGTGACGTAATTTTGAGTCGCCGACATAATGAACTATTCCGTTAAAACTTCAGTTCTTGGGGCTGCTGAGCAGTATGAGGGTGTACAGCGCCCGCATAGACTTTCAGCTTACGATACATGTCGCGACCCAGCGGGTTCTTAGGCAGCATGCCTTTGACCGCGGTCTCGATCACGCGCTCAGGGGCTTTAGCGATCAGCTTTTCGAAGTTGATCGACTTGATGCCGCCCGGGAAACCGGAGTGGGAGTAGTAGATTTTGTCGGTGGTTTTAGCACCGGTTACACGAATCTGCTCGGCATTGATAACGACGATGTAATCGCCGGTGTCAACGTGAGGAGTGTACTCAGCTTTATGCTTGCCACGCAGACGGCTCGCGATTTCGGTGGCCAGACGACCCAGGGTCTGACCTGCAGCGTCGACGACAAACCAGTCGCGCTGTACTGTTTCCGGTTTAGCAGTAAAAGTTTTCATTCTTTATAGCCTCAGGGGCCGCCCTGTAAATTAGACGGCGGATCTTACTGAATAGTGCGTACTTTGACAAGTCAAAGGCAGCCGGATACAGACGCTTTCGGGGGCTCGGGTCGGCGCGTCCGTTCAACGGCAAGATTCTTCGGCGGCGGCGCATCACTTCCACTGCAGAAAGAGGTGCGCAATTATGCAGATTGCGAAAAATAATTCAACCTGCTTTTATGATTGTTTTTCCAAAGGAGCACCCGATGGACTATCGCCAGCTAGGCCGAACCAATCTGAACGTGAGTGCCATCTGCCTCGGGACCATGACCTGGGGCGAGCAAAACAGTGAAGCTGAGGCCTTCGCGCAGATCGAACGGGCCAAGGGCGCGGGAATCAATTTCATCGACACCGCCGAGATGTATCCGGTGCCGCCCAAGGCAGAAACCTACGCCGCTACCGAGCGCTACATCGGCAATTACTTCAAAAGTCGCGGTGATCGTGCGGACTGGATCCTGGCCAGCAAGATCGCCGGCCCCGGCAACACCATCGATTACATCCGTGATGGAAACCTGCGACACAACCGTCAGCACATCACCGAAGCCGTCGACGCCAGCCTCCAGCGCCTGCAAACCGACTACATCGACCTGTATCAGTTGCACTGGCCGGAGCGCAGTACCAATTTCTTCGGACAGCTCGGCTACAAACACAAGAGCGAAGCCAACCTGACGCCACTGGAAGACACCCTCGAAGCACTGGACGAACAGGTCAAGGCCGGCAAGATCCGCCACATCGGCCTGTCCAATGAAACGCCATGGGGCACCATGCGCTTCCTCGCCCTTGCCGAAGCCCGTGGCTGGCCGCGTGCCGTGTCGATCCAGAACCCCTATAACCTGCTCAATCGTAGTTTCGAAGTGGGCCTGGCAGAAATAGCCATCCGCGAACAATGCGGCCTGCTCGCCTATTCGCCATTGGCGTTCGGCTTTCTATCAGGCAAGTACGAAGGTGGCGCGCGTCCGCCGAAAGGTCGTCTGAGCCTGTACAGCCGCTTCACACGCTACTTCAATCCGCAGTCGGAAGCTGCGTGCAGCCGTTATGTGGCACTCGCGCGCGAGCACGGTCTGGACCCGGCGCAGATGGCGCTGGCGTTCGTGACCCAGCAGCCATTCGTGACCAGCAACATCATTGGCGCGACGACGATGGAACAGCTAGAGAGCAACATCGCGAGCTTCTACTTGAAGCTTTCCGATGAAGTGCTGGAGGGCATCGAGGCGATCCATAGGGATCACCCGAACCCTGCACCTTGATTGATTCTTAAGCCCCATCGCGGGCAAGCCACGCTCCCACAGGTTTGCGCAACACCTGTGGGAGCGGGCTTGCTCGCCGCGAAGGCGTCAGTCCAGTCACCGCCAATTACAGCGAACGCGCAATAATCTCCTTCATGATTTCGTTGGTCCCCGCATAAATCCGCTGCACCCTCGCATCCGCCCACGCCCGGGCCACCGGGTATTCCCACATGTACCCGTAGCCACCATGCAATTGCACGCATTCGTCGAGCACCTTGCACTGCAGGTCCGTACCCCAGTACTTCGCCATCGCCGCTGTCGGCACGTCCAGCTTGCCTTGCAGGTGCAGTTCCAGGCAGCGATCGACGAAGACCCGGCCAATCTGGATTTCGGTCGCCATTTCCGCCAACTTGAAGCGGGTGTTCTGGAAATCCGCAACCGCCTTGCCGAACGCCTTGCGTTCGCGGGTGTATTCAAGTGTCCATTGCAGCGCGGCTTCAGCCGACGCAAGGCCGCCGATGGCAACGGTGAGCCGCTCCTGAGGCAGCTCCTGCATCAGATAGGCAAAGCCCATCCCCGCCTGACCCAGCAGATTCTCCTTGGGCACCCGGACGTCCTGGAAGAACAGTTCCGAGGTGTCCTGAGCCTTCATGCCGACCTTTTCCAGACGCTTGCCCTTATCGAAACCCGGCGTGTTGGCCTCGACCAGAAACAGACTCGTACCTTTCGCCCCGGCTTTCGGATCGGTCTTGGCCACGACAATCACCAGGTCGGCCAGAAACCCGTTGGTGATGAACGTCTTCGAACCGTTGATCACATACTCATCACCGTCCAGCACAGCGGTGGTCTTGACCCCTTGCAGATCGGAGCCGGCGCCTGGCTCGGTCATCGCGATGGCGGTGACCATCTCACCCGACACCAGTTTCGGCAGGTATTTGTGTTTCAGCGCTTCACTGCCGTAATGCAGGATATAAGGCGCAACAATGTCCGAATGAAGAGAAAAACCTATCCCGGTAAGCCCGAGCCGACCGACTTCTTCGATCACCACGGTGCTGTACAAAAAATCCGCTCCCAGGCCTCCGTACTCTTCCGGCAGATGCGAACACAACATCCCCGCCTCCCCTGCCTTGTTCCAGAGTTTGCGGTCGATGTACCCCTGTTTTTCCCATTGCCCGTGAAACGGCACCGCTTCTTTTTCGAGGAACGTTCGCACACTGTCGCGAAAGAGTTCGTGCTCGGAGCTGAACAAGGTTCTGGGGATCATGCGGCACCTGTCGTTTTTATTAGAAGGATGTAGCTCAAGAGACTAAGCCCCGCTTCCGATACAGGACACTGGACACATCAGACAAAAAATAAGACGATCCAGCCGTCTCGTGACCACTTTCCCCTATAAGAATAAAGTTGAATTATGTCTAACCGAGCCTCCACGCCTTTACGGCGCGTCTGCATCCTGGCGATCGACCGGGTTTTCGCTTCCACCCTCATGCAAGCCAAGGATTTTTTTCACCTCGCCAGCCTGCGTTACGGCAAACAACTCGGCCACGGCCTGGTCCCGGCGTTCGAAACCCGCCTGGTCAGCCCCGATGGCAAGCCGGTAAACAGCTTCAGTGATGTGATCATGCCGGTGGATGGCGGCCTGGAAAACGCTGACATCATCATCCTTCCAGCTTTCTGGGACGATTTCGAAACGCTCTGCCAACGTTATCCTCAAGTGCTGCCCTGGCTGCGCCAGCAACATGCCCGTGGGGCTGTTCTATGTGGTGAGGCCACTGGCGTGTTTTGGCTCGCCGAAGCCGGTCTGCTCGACGGCAAGGAAGCGACCACTTACTGGCGTTTCTTCAATGCCTTTGCCGAGCGCTTCCCGAAAGTGCAGCTCAATCAGGACAAACACCTCACCGACGCGGACAACCTGTACTGCGCAGGCGGCACCACCTCGGCCTGCGACCTTTACATCTACCTCATAGAACGATTCTGCGGCGCCAACGTGTCGCAAGCCGTGGCCCGCGACATCCTCTATGAAGTGCAACGCAGCTATTCCCCCGGACGAATCGGGTTCGGCGGTCAAAAGCTGCATCAGGACGTGATCATCCTGCAGATCCAGCACTGGCTCGAAGAACATTTCGCCGACAAATTCCGCTTTGAAGACGTCGCTCGCGAACACGGCATGAGCATCCGCAATTTCATGCGCCGCTTCCAGACCGCCACTGGCGACAAGCCGCTGCACTACTTGCAACGCCTACGCATTGAAACCGCCAAGGGATTGCTCTCCGCCAGTCGCAAAAGCATCAAGACCATCAGTTACGAAGTGGGTTACGACGATGCGAGCTTCTTCGCGCGGTTGTTTCGCCAGCACACTGAATTGTCGCCAAACCAGTATCGGCAGCAGTTCCAGCAGGCTGCGTAATGCGCTGCAAAACCGCGCAAATCTGAACGACAGCTTGCTGGCGATGAATGTTAAGTCGCGTTGACTGATGGACCGCGTCGCTGAAATCGCCGGCAAGCCGTGCACCTACAAATCCCACCTCCGCTCGGAAGCCAATGCACACACGGCATTGGCTCACCTTCGCCATCTTGGGATATGGACTACAGCCGAAAGGGAAGTGGCTGACTTCCTCGTTTTTGCATCTTCAACGCCTAATCACGGCACACCGAAACGGTTGAAGAACAATAAAAACGAGGTCATTCGAAATGAGCGAATCAACAAGTCCTGTTCGTGTAGCAGTCGTGCAATTCGATCCACAAGTCGGAATGAACAACCGGGAAGGCAATCTGTGTTGCAGCCTCGAATTGGCTTTAGAAGCCGTTCAAGGGGGTGCAAATCTCATCGTGCTGCCCGAGCTGTCCAATACAGGCTATTTTTTCACCAACCGACAGGACGCTTTCGAACATGCCGAAGCAGTTCCCGACGGGCCAAGTGTTCTGAGCTGGACAAATTTCGCCAGGGAACACAACGTTTACCTGGTGGCGGGATTGACCGAGCGAGACGGTATGCGGCTCTTCAACACCGCCGTCCTCTTGGGCCCGGAAGGTTTTATCGGGAAGTATCGGAAAGCTCATTTATGGAACCTGGAGAAACTTTGGTTCACGCCGGGTGACACGGGCTTTCCGGTGTTCGATACGCCGATCGGTCGCATCGGCTTGTTGATCTGCTGGGACATCTGGTTCCCGGAAGTGCCCCGCATCCTTGCCCAGCAAGGCGCGGATATCATTTGCAGCCTGAACAACTGGGTCTGGACACCGCCGCCGCTGTTCGATGATGCAGGCAAGTGCATGGCTTCCTACCTGACGATGACGGCAGCGCACGTCAACAATGTGTTCATTGCGGCGGCGAGCCGTATCGGCGAAGAGCGAGGCGCACGTTATCTCGGTTGCTCATTGATTGCCGGCACCAATGGCTGGCCGATGGGCGCCGTGGCCTCGGCAGACAAACAGGAAATACTGTTCGCCGACATAGACCTGACCAGTGCTCGCAGCGCCCCCATCTGGAACAACCTGAACGATCTGCATCGCGATCGGCGTACCGATCTGTTCGATCAGATGCTCGGTTACACCCAGCACCCCGCCCTGCCGCGCTAATCAGGGGAACCTCATCATGGACTCTCAAACCGATTCTCCTCGGGCGGATTCGCTCGCCCGCAGAAAGCTTGATACGTCAATTCTCGTGCTGTTGATCGGCATGGGGCTACTGATTGCCTGGCTTTCATTCACCTACCGCTCTTCCTGGTCAGCCCATTGGCCAGACTACACGCACATGGTCTTCTCCCTCCCCGACCCCAGTGCCTGGTTACGCTGGGTTTTGGGGGACATCAGCGAAGTTGCTTTCTACAAACACGAGTTCGCGTCCATTGGGCTATTGGCGGGTGCCTATCTGGCGTATTGGGCCAATCGGACGGGGAAGCGCTGGCAAGGGTTTGCCATCTCTTACGGCAGCGGGCTCTGGCCATGGCTGGTGACCAGCTCCCTGCTTGGCTTGCTGCTGAGCAACCTTCTGTGGGGCTGGACGGTTACGGCGACCAGTTGGCAGCCCACATTTGCTGCATTTGTATCGTTGCCAGCGGCGATGGTGCTGATGTTTGGAGGGGGCTGGAAGGTCACGATCAATGGCGCAATCATGGGTGCCGCACTGGTAACCCCCCTGTGTTTACTGATAGTGAACTACGTCTGCAATCCTCTGGGATTGCCAGCCGTGATCGGCAATGTCACGGGCATGGCGGTTGCCAGCGTCCTGGCTTTCCTGCTCTGCCGTTACGTGCCGATCCTCGTGAAGGACACTTCTACGCCAGCGGTAAATGAAACCGCCACGCCCCCGGAGGAACCTGCCAAGGCAAATAAGCCCGATTACGGAATTATCTGGAGCCTGCGCCGTGTATTGGCAGACTTTTCAGAAGCGCCGTTCTTCGGCAATGAACTGGCGAGCATCGGCCTTTTGCTGGGAGCCCTTCTGGCCTACACACTTAACCCCATGAGTCCGGTTTACGGCTCGGGCTTGCTGCCTCAACTCATCGGCGCCCAGGCGCTGACTTCAGCCATAGGCGTGGTGATCTGGCGTCGACACTGGATGCATCTTGGTTGGTACCCCACCTACGTTCCACTGGTGTCAGTCGTGCCGGCCGCGGTCCTTACCTATGGCGGTAGTTGGCAGGTCATCGTCACGAGCGCACTGCTGGGCGCACTGATCGCCCCGCCACTGGCACACGCCATCGCCAAGAGAGTGCCGAAGGATATGCACCCCTACATCGGCAATGTCCTCTCCATGGCCATCAGTACGCTGCTGATCATCCCGTTTATCGGGTTCCTGATATCCAACTGAAGCGAACATCGGGCTGTACTGGTGAGTGCAGCCCGTTTTTTTGTCACCACCAAGCGAGGTACAACATGGACCTGCCCAAACTGGCCATTGCGGCTTTAGGCGGCACCGTGAGCATGCAAGCCAGGCATGCGGGTGAAGGCGTTATACCGACAGTCAGTGGTGAAAGCCTTCTGGCCTTGGTGCCAGAACTCGCAAACATGGCTCGGGTGACGGTAGAAACGCTGGGGCTGATGCCCAGCGCGTCGTTGAACTTTGAGTTTCTGCTAAGCGTACTTTCATGGGCAAACTATCAGGTTGAGCAAGGTGCTGTTGGCGTTGTCATCACTCAGGGCACCGACACCCTGGAAGAGACGGCCGCATTCTTTGATTACCTGTGGAACCACGACGCGCCGCTGGTACTGACTGGCGCCATGCGCTCGGCCGGACAAGTGGGCGCGGACGGCCCCGCGAATCTGCTGGATGCCAGCCGGGTTGCACTGGCTAAAAACAGTCGGCGCAGAGGCGTCCAGGTGGTGATGGGCGCAGAGATTCACCACGGGACGACCGTACGTAAAACCGATTCATTGGCGTTACAGGCGTTTTCATCGCCAATGGTTGGCCCCTCCGGAATGCTGCTCGAGGGAACGGTCCACTACCTACGCGAACCGCCTCGCAGGAACCCATTACCTTTGCCGCAGCAGACCTCCCAGGAAATTGCCCTGCTGGAAAGCACGCTGTCCGCCGATTCCCTGTTGTTGGAGAACATCCTCGAATTGGGTTACGACGGGCTGGTGATTGCCGGATTTGGAGCCGGTCACGTGTCAGATCAGTGGGCTGACGCAGTCGAAAAAATCGCGAAGAAAATTCCCGTGATCATTGCGACCCGCACCGGATCCGGCCCTACCGCTCAAAGCTCTTATGGCTTCATCGGCAGCGAAATGGATCTGATACGTCGAGGTGCATTGATGGCGGGATTTCTCTGTCCGCGCAAAGCCCGAATCCTGCTGTGGTTGCTGGTGGGTGGCGGGCGGCAGGATGATTTGGGGGTGTTTCTAGCTCAGGACTAATACTTTCAAAGGCGATCTGCGGTGTACGAAAAAGGGCCTGCAAATGCAGGCCCTTTTTGTTCTCCGAATGTGCCTACGGCTTGTGTGCCCGAGACAGGAATTCGTGAGATTGCATTTCCAGCAGGCGACTCAAGGTCCGTTGGAACTCGAAGTTCAGGCGACCGCCGGTGTAGAGGTCCTTGAGTTCGACTTCGGCAGAAATGATCAACTTCACGTTACGGTCGTAGAACTCGTCGACCATGTTGATGAAGCGTCGGGCGATGTCGTCGGTGGTGACGCTCATCTGCTCGACACCGCTGAGCAGCACGGCGTGGAAGATCTTGCCCAGTTCGATGTAGTCGTTCTGGCTGCGCGGACCGTCGCACAGTTCGCGGAAGTCGAACCAGGCCACGTCGTCGCACGTACGCAGCGCGCGAATTTCGCGGTTTTCGATCATAAGCACGTCGTTTTCGATCGCTGCGGTGCACTCCGGCGTCAGGGCCCGGAAGCTTTTGCGCAGGCTTTCGTGGGACGCTTCGTCCAGCGGGAAGTGGAACAGTTCCGCTTGCTCGAGGTGACGCAGACGATAATCGACGCCACTGTCGACGTTGACGATTTCGGTGTTCTGTTTGATCAGCGCGATGGCCGGCAGGAAACGCGCACGTTGCAGGCCGTCCTTGTACAGGCCGTCCGGCACGATGTTCGAGGTCGCGACCAGCGTTACGCCGTTCTTGAACAGTTCTTCCATCAGCGTGCCGAGGATCATCGCGTCGGTGATGTCGGAGACGAAGAATTCATCGAAGCAGATCACACGCGATTCGTCGGAAAAACGCTTGGCGATGATGGTCAGCGGGTTTTTCTCGCCGCCGAGGGTCTTCATTTCTTCGTGCACGCGCTTCATGAAGCGGTGGAAGTGAGTCCGGGTCTTTTCCTTGAAAGGCAGCGCTTCGAAGAAGGTGTCGACCAGGTAGGTCTTGCCGCGACCGACGCCGCCCCAGAAGTACACGCCCTTTACCGGGGCCTGGTCTTTTTTGCCAAACAGTTTGCCGAACAGGCCTGGTTTGTTCTGCTGCGCCGCGACCAGATCGTCATACAGGCGCTGTAAATGACGCACAGCATTTTCCTGCGCGGCATCATGGAAGAATTCCGGGCGTTTCAGATCAGCTTGATATCGTTCTAGGGGCGTCATAATTCGTTAGCAAGGCAACAAAAACGGGCCGTCACTGTAGCGATGGCCCGTGGGAATGGCAATCGGCCCTTAGTCGGACCGAGCCGTTGTTTTATTCCTGAACCGGCGTCAGCGCAACGCGCAGGGCGTCGATGGCGACGTCACGGGCGGCGCTGTCCGCGAACGCTGCACCGTCGGCAACGCACTCGCCTTCCAGCCAGACACTGAAGCTCAGGTCTTCGCTGCGCACGTCCAGAGGCTGGCCCGCTTGCAGCTGCTTGGTCACCTGGCCCGCGGTTTTGCCGTCGGCAAAGTTGCGCGACAAGAGCAGTTGTTCGCCATCGGCCGCCAGGAGACGGAAGCGGAAGCTGCCGTCCTCCTCACGGAAACTGACGAAACGCGCGGCTTTCGCGGCTTTCTTCTTGGTGCTGGCAGCCACCTGCGTCTGGGCGACGAATGAACGCAAGCCCACCGCTTCGCGCAGTTCCTGGAGGAATGGCGTCGCCACGGAGCGGGCCTTTTTGGCACCGATCTGCAGGATGTCTTCCAGGTCGGCCGGGCGCTCGATCAGTTGGTGATAGCGCTCGCGGGACTCGCCCAGTTCGCTGTCGAGCAGCTGAAACAGACGATTCTTCGCCTCGCCCCAGCCCAGGCCCTGCAACAGCTCACTGCGGAACTCATCAGACTGTGCCGGTGTGGCAAACGCCTGGAACAGGGTGAACAGGTGAGAGTTGTCCGGATCTTTTGCTTCGCCTGGCGCGCGGGAGTCGGTGACGATCCGCGAGATCGCGTCCTTCATTTCCTTGGCGCTGCTGAACAACGGAATGGTGTTGTCGTAGCTTTTCGACATCTTGCGACCGTCGAGGCCTGGCAGCGTGGCGACGCTTTCTTCGATCAGCGCCTCAGGCATGGTGAAGAACTCTTTGCCCTGGCCAAACAAGTGGTTGAAGCGCTGGCCGATGTCCCGCGCCATTTCCACGTGCTGGATCTGGTCACGACCGACCGGCACCTTATGGGCGTTGAACATCAGGATGTCCGCAGCCATTAGCACCGGGTAGCTGTACAAGCCCATGGTGATACCGGCGTCCGGGTCTTCACCGGTCTCGACATTCTTGTCCACCGACGCCTTGTAGGCGTGGGCGCGATTGAGCAGGCCCTTGGCGGCAACGCAGGTCAGCAGCCAGGTCAGCTCGGGGATTTCCGGGATATCAGACTGGCGATAAAACGTCACGCGGTCCACATCGAGGCCACCGGCCAGCCAGGTCGCGGCGATTTCCAGACGCGAGCGCTGGATGCGCAGCGGGTCATCGCATTTGATCAGGGCGTGATAGTCGGCCAGAAAGTAGAACGAATCGGCATTGCTGTCACGGCTGGCAAGGATTGCCGGACGGATAGCGCCGGCATAGTTGCCCAGGTGCGGCGTGCCGGTGGTGGTAATGCCGGTGAGGATACGGGTACGAGTCGTCATGGGTAATCGCTTGTCAGACTGCAATCAATTCGAAAGACGCGGCAGGATCAGATCCTTGAGATCAGTCAGCTTGCCATGAAAAAAGTGTCCGCATTCTGCCACTTTCAGCAGCTCATGGGGACGTTCAAGGTTCCCGGACCAGTCATAGACCAACTGCGGATCGATCACTTCGTCGGTTTCCGGCTGGATCAGGGTCAGTTCACCCTGTTGTGGCAGTTGATCCTGATCGCCCAGGCGCATGACCGCTGGCGCGATCATGAACACATGCTTGAGCGGCTCACCCTTGGCTTCCAGGCGTCCGCCGAGACTTGCCGCAACAAAACCCCCGAAGGAGAATCCGAACAGGGTCAAGGGAAGATCGGGGTGTCTGGCGCGCAACCATTCGGCGACAGCCTGTGCATCATCGACTTCGCCAGTGCCCATGTCATGGGCGCCTTTGCTGGCCCCAACGCCACGGTAGTTGAAGCGCAAGGTGATCAAACCGGCGTCGCGCGCGGTGCGCTGCAGGGTCGAGACCACTTTGTTGAGCATGGTGCCGCCCTGCACCGGGTTGGGATGGCAGATCAACGCCAGGCCCCGAGGCGCGTCGCTGTTCAGGTAAAGTGCTTCCAGTTGGCCGACGGGGCCATCAATCACTACAGGGGTTTCGCGCATAAGCAAGGAAGGAACTCCGTGACCTCGAATCGGGTCGACTCGTCTAGCAAATTGTCTGTGCCAATCTATTGCGAGTGAATCGCGGTATACAGCGCAGGTTCGAGCCGTTAACGTAAAGCAAAGCCGTTTATAGAGGAAGGACTCGTGGAACACTCGCTCTTAGTTTGGTTGTTGCCGACTCTTGCCCTGGTTGTGGGTGTCGCCGTTGGATTCCTGATCGCTCGCCTGGTGCCGAATGCCGCTCCTAGTAGCACGCAACGTCAGCTGGATGACATTCAGGAACGTTTCGACAGTTATCAGAACGAGGTGGTGACCCACTTCAATAGCACTGCAACCCTGGTCAAGAAGCTCACTCAGAGCTATCAGGAAGTGCAGGATCATCTCGCCGAGGGCGCCAATCGCCTGGCCCTGGACGAGCAGACTCGCCAACGCTTGCTGGCCGCCCTGCATGCTGATGCAGGCCAGGCCCCACGGGAACGCCTGACGCCACCGCGCAATCAGGAGCCGCCTCGCGACTACGCCCCCAAAGCCCCGAACGCACCGGGTATGCTCGATGAGCATTACGGCCTGAAGAAGTAATCAGGTTTCGCGCGACATGAAAAAGCCCCCGGATGAGTGATTGTCCGGGGGCTTTTTTGTGGTTGATGGTTTCAGGGTGACTGACAGGGCCTCATCGCGGGCAAGCCCGCTCCCACAGTTTTTTGTGGATGACCACTATTGTGTGACCGACATAAACCCTGTGGGAGCGGGCTTGCCAGCGATGGGGCCCGAACCGTCGATACAAGACGTTCAGGCAGAACTCATTTAGCCCAACACCTCACTGGCCACCTGATCAACCGCACCTTTGGTGATGTCGACAATCAGATCAGCCTCCTCCTCCGTCAGAATCAACGGTGGCGCAAAGCCCAGGATGTCGCCGTGAGGCATCGCCCGGGCGATCATTCCGCGCTCCAGACACGCCGCTGACACCTTTGGCCCAACCTTCAACGCGGCGTCGAACGGCGTGCGTTGCTCACGATCGGCCATGAACTCGACGGCGGCCAGCATGCCATCACCCCGCACCTCACCCACCAGCGGATGACCTTCCAGGACTTCACGCAGACGACGGTTCAGGTAGCTGCCGACTTTTTCGGCGTTCTCTGTCAGGTTTTCCCGTTCGAGAATATCGAGGTTGGCCAGCGCCGCTGCCGCACAGATCGGGTGACCGGAATACGTCCAGCCATGCCCCATGGCACCTTGGGACTCGGACGCCTTTTCAATCACATCCCACACTTTTTCGCCAACGATCACCGCCGACAATGGCGCATAAGCGCTAGTCAGCCCCTTGGCAGTGGTGATCAGGTCCGGACGCATTCCGTAACGCTGACTGCCCATCTTTGAACCCAGGCGACCAAAAGCACACACCACTTCGTCGGCAATCAGAAGGACGTCGTATTTATTGAGCACCGCTTGAATCGCCGACCAGTAACCGGCCGGTGGGACGATGATGCCGCCAGTGCCCATCAGCGGTTCACCGATAAAGGCGGCCACCGTGTCAGGCCCTTCAGCCAGGATCATTTTTTCCAGCTCGTCGGCGCAGTAACGCACGAACGCGACTTCATCCATGCCGGTGGGCGCCTTGCGGTACCAGTGCGGGCAAACCGTGTGTTTGATGCCTTCGGACGGCAGGTCGAAATGTTGATGAAAGGTCGGCAGACCCGTCAGGCTGCCGGTCATGATGCCCGAGCCGTGGTAGCCACGATCACGGGAGATGATTTTCTTCTTCTGCGGGCGTCCCAGTACGTTGTTGTAGTAACGCACCAGCTTGATCTGGGTTTCGTTGGCGTCGGAACCGGACAGGCCGTAATAGACCTTCTTCATGCCTTCGGGCGCCCAGTCCATGATGCGGCTCGACAGCTCGATAATCGCCTCGGTCGAATGCCCGACATAGGTGTGATAGTAAGCAAGCTCCTTGGCCTGCTTATAGATCGCGTCAGCGACTTCGGTGCGGCCGTACCCGATATTCACGCAGTACAGGCCGGCAAAGGCATCAATGAATTCGCGGCCCTCATGGTCGCGAATACGGATACCCGACGCACTCTTGATGATGCGCCCCTTGAGCGCCCCGCTGGCGTGATCATGGGCGTGGGTGGACGGGTGCATGAAGTGCGCGCGATCTTGTTCGAACAGCTTATCGATTTCCTGGTTCATGGCATGTCTCCTGAGAATTGGCTTTAGAACTGACCTTGATGGTGCAGGCAAAAATATTTGGTTTCGACAAAGGCTTCGAAGCCCTTGGAGCCACCTTCGCGGCCCAATCCCGAAGCTTTCATGCCACCGAACGGGATCGGATGGCCGGTAAACTTGACGCCGTTGACCGCGACCATGGCGTGATCGAGGCGGCGAATCAGCGGGTAAATCAGGTCCAGACGGTTGGAGCAAATGTAGGCGGCCAGTCCGTATTCGGTGTCGTTGGCCATTTCGATCGCCTGTTCGAGGGTGTCGAAGGGCATGACCCCGGCAATCGGCGCAAAATTTTCTTCGCAGTAGATCCGCATCTGCGGCGTGACATCGGCCAGCACCGTCGGTTGATAGAAAAGGCCACCGAGTGCATGCGCCTCGCCACCGACCAGACGCCGGGCACCGAGTTGCAGGGCGTCCGCAACGCGCTCGGCGGTGACATCGAACGCGGCCTGATGCATCAAAGGGCCGATATCGACGCTTTGCTCTTGAGCGCCGACCATCGCCGGCCCAACCTTCAACTCGCGCACAGCGGCGGCGAAGCGACTGAGGAACGCGGGATAGACCGAGCGCTCGACCATGATCCGGTTGGCGGCGCAGCAATCCTGTCCGGAGGTCTGGAACTTGGCCTGCACCGCGACTTTCACCGCCAACTCCAGATCGGCATCGGCGCACACAATGAATGGCGCGTTGCCGCCCAGTTCCAGCGAAACTTTTTTCACATCCTGAGCCGCCGCTTGCAGGACCAACTTACCGACACGGGTCGAGCCGGTGAAACTCACCGAGCGCACACGGCTGTCTTCAACCAGGGTTTGCATCGCCATTTGCGGCTCGCCCAGCACCACGTTGAAAACGCCTGCCGGGAAGCCCGCCTCCTCGGCCAACTGCGCCAGTGCGAATGCCGAATAGGGGGTTTCATGGGCGGGTTTGATCACCACGGTGCAGCCCGCTGCCAGTGCGGCGGCGGCTTTGCGGGTGATCATCGCCGAGGGGAAATTCCACGGGGTCAGCAGCGCACAGACGCCCACCGGTTCCTTGATCGTGCCCAAGTGTGCACCGGGAATATGGCTGGGGATGTTCTGCCCATACAACCGCCGCGCTTCTTCGGCGAACCACGGAATGAAACTGGCGGCATAAGCGATCTCGCCGCGGGATTCGGCCAGAGGTTTGCCCTGTTCCAGGCTGAGGATGCGAGCGAGGTCATCCTGATGCTCGATCATCAGAGCCGCCCAACGCCGCAGAATGGCGCCTCGGGCATCGAGGCTCTGTTCGCGCCAGGAAGCAAAGGCCCGGTGTGCCGCGTCAACGGCGGCGACGATTTGCGGCTGATCCAGCATCGGCACATGTCCGATCAACTGCCCATCGGCAGGATTGTTCACGGCAATGCTGTGGCCGCTGTCACTGTGGACCCAATGGCCATCGATGTAGCAGAGGGCCTTGAACAGCAGCGGATGTTTGAATGTCATGGCGGTTACTCCAAACCGTGTGCGTGAGCCCATGGTAGGACTGGGTGGCATGAATGATTTGGCGTTTGACGGGGTGTGGCAGGTGGTTTTTTCTGATTGAACGCGGGCAAACAGAGGCTTTTTGCGGTGAAAAACTGCATCGACTGAATCACCGGGTACTCATTGTGGGAGTGAGCCTGCTCGCGATAGCGGTGTGACAAACGAATCTACAATGACTGACACACCGCTATCGCGAGCAGGCTCGCTCCTACAGTAGAGCCGCGGGTGCTTCAGGGTTCTTGCGCCAGCTCGGCCGGCAAGGCGCCAGCGGTCTTGATGGTTTTGGTGACGATGTAGGTGAAGTAGCGTTCGATACCCAGGTCATCAAGTAGTAACTGGTCGATAAAACGCTGGTAATGGTCGATATCCGGCGACTGGATCATCGCCATGTAATCGACACCGCCGCCGGTGGCGTAACAGAACGCCACTTCGACGGCCTCGTTCATTCGCTGCTCGAAACGCCGCATATCCTGGGCGGTATGGCGGGCCAGGGTGATTTCCACCAGGACCTGCTGACTTTTGAACACCGCATTCCAGTCGATCTGCGCCCTGTAGCCCTTGATCAAGCCCAACGCTTCGAGTTTGCGCACCCGCTCCCACGCCGGGGTCACCGACAGATTGATCGCGTCGGCCAGGCTCGACTTGGTGATACGCCCGTCCTCAGCGAGGATCCGCAGGATTTTCAGGTCGTAGCGATCAAGTTTGTGCATGGGGCGGAGATCTCCAGTGCGATGAGGGGCCTGTGGGAGTGTGTCAGTTCAGCACTTCGGCGATGACGGCAATGGTATCGCCGCACCTCACCAACCCCGGAAAATGCCGCGCCGCCAACAAGCCACTGCGGGCCGCACGGTATTCCACCGGCGCCACACCTGTGCGGGTGGCGTCGTAAACACGGGCAATCAGTTCACCTTGGCTCACGTTGTCACCCAGGTCGCGGCACATTTCCAGCAGACCGTCATGCTCGCTGGCTATGAAACAATCGGCGTCGGGCATGTCGAGCATGATCGATTCCCGGGCCTGTACTTCACCTTGAAGTATCCCCACATGCACCAGCAGATTGCGCACCCCGCGCTCGGCAATGGCCACACTGCGGGCGCTGGAAGAACCACCGCCGCCCAACTCGGTCGTGACAAATACCTTGCCCTGCCTCTCGGCGGCGGTGTCGTACATCGACCCCGCATCCAGCTCCAGCATTCGCATGCTGTACGGCGCATTGAATGCATGCATGCCGGCTTCGCATTGAGTTTGCTGGTGCTTGTCCGGCAGCACATGACACGCGGCGAACGGCAGGAAATCCAGGGTGCGGCCACCCGAATGAATGTCCAGCACGATATCCGCCAGCGGCAACAAAGTGCGGTTGAAGTAATCAGCGATTTTCTCGGTCACCGAGCCATCCGGTTTACCGGGAAAACTGCGATTCAAGTTGCCCTTGTCGATCGGCGACGTCCGTCGCCCGGCATGAAACGCAGGCGTGTTCATGAACGGGACGATGATCACCCTGCCCGTCACCTCGGCCGCCGTCAGGCCTTGCGCGAGCTTGCTCAGTGCGACCGGGCCCTCGTATTCGTCACCGTGGTTGCCGCCACTGAGCAACGCGGTCGGCCCCTTACCGCGCTGAATTACGGTGACGGGAATCATGACGGCGCCCCAGGCTGAATCGTCCCGGGAGTACGGCAGTTTGAGAAAACCGTGCTGCACCCCTTCACCGGCAAAATCCACCGTGGCGCTGATCGGGTTATCAGGCAATTCGCTCATGGCTCAATCCTTCACGAACAGTTGGCGAGGCACGTTGCACAGGGTTTCGACGCCGGTCTCGGTGATCAGAATGCTTTCGGTAATTTCCAGCCCCCAATCGTCCATCCACAGGCCCGGCATGAAGTGGAAGGTCATGCCCGGTTGCAACACGCTATTGTCGCCGGGCCGCAGGCTCATCGTGCGTTCGCCCCAGTCAGGCGGATAGCTGATCCCGATCGGGTAGCCGCAACGGCTGTCCTTGTGGATGCCGAATTTCTCCAGCACCTTGAAAAACGCCACGGCAATATCACCGGTGGTATTGCCGGGCTTGGCGGCTTCGAGTCCGGCGGCAATGCCTTCGACCACGGCTTTTTCACCGTCGAGGAAGTGCTGCGGTGGCTTGCCCAGGTAGATCGTGCGCGACAGCGGGCAGTGATAGCGTTTGTAGCAACCGGCGATCTCGAAGAACGTACCGGCACCTTTTTCGAAGGGCGAATCGTCCCAGGTCAGGTGCGGCGCACTGGCATCGGCGCCCGTCGGCAACAACGGCACGATGGCCGGGTAATCACCGCCATGGCCGTCGGCGCCCAGGATGCCGCTGCTGTAGATTTCCGCCACCAGTTCGTTTTTGCGCATGCCCGGTTCTATCCGCTCGAGAATGCGGCCGTGCATGTTCTCGACAATGCGCGCGGCAATGCGCATGTAGGTGATTTCCTGGGGCGATTTGATCGCTCGCTGCCAATTCACCAGCCCCACTGCGTCAATCAGGTGGGCCTGTGGCAAGTTTTTCTTCAGTGAGAGATAAGCGGCGGCACTGAAGTAATAGTTGTCCATTTCGACGCCGATGGTCAGCGCATCCCAGCCGCGGGCACTGATGACCTCCCGGGACAGGTAATCCATGGGATGGCGCTCCCGGGACTGCACATAGATATCCGGGTAACCGACAATGTCCTCGTGCTGCATGAACACCGTGCGTTTTGCGCCATTGGCGTCTTGCCCACGACCAAACCACACCGGTTCGCCATCGAGCGCCAACAGCACGCATTGATGAACATAAAACGACCAACCGTCATAGCCGGTCAGCCAGGCCATGTTCGACGGATCAGTGACCAGCAACAGCTCGATGCCCTGGGCCTGCATGGCCACGCGAACCTTGGCCAGACGCTGGGCGTATTCCTCCCGTTCGAACGGGAGATTGACGACTATCTGAGACATGCACATGCCCTCTGATAAATGACGCACGGATGAAAAAACCGATTAGCTGGCGAACTGAAAACCTTTCCCGGCCGAGCGCGCACGCTCAAACGCCAGATTGGCCATGGCCGTGTCCTGGGCGCCGGTGCCGGTGAGGTCGCACAAGGTGATTTGCGACGCCTCGGTTCGACCGGGGCGCTGGCCGGACAGCACTTGCCCCAGTTCCACCAGACCTGATTCGTCGGTAAGGGCACCAGCCGCCAAAGCGTGATGCAACTCGCCGAGGAGGCGTGTCTGGCTCAGCCGGTCGGCGACGTAGCGATCGACCCTGGCCAACACCTGCGGGGCAATTTCGTTTTTGTGTTCGGCGTCCGAGCCCATCGCAGTGATGTGCAGGCCGGGGCGCAAGTGGTGGGGCTCGATCAAGGGTTCACGACTTGGCGTACAGGTGATCGCGATATCCACGTCGGCCATCGCCTCGTCGATGCTCGCGCAAGTGGTGACCATCAGATCGCTGTCGCGCGCCAGTTCAATACCGAAGGCGACGGCCTTGGCGCTGTCCCGGGCCCAGACCCGCACGTGTTCGATCGGCCGCACCAGACGTAACGCTTGAAGTTGTAACGCCGCCTGCTCGCCGGCACCGATCAGCGCCACGCTGCGGCTGTCGTCCCGTGACAACGCCCGAGCTGCCACCGCACCGGCCGCTGCTGTGCGCACGGCGGTCAGGTAACCGTTGTCCAGCAACAAGGCTTCCAGCACACCGGTGCGTGCCGACAACAACATCATCATGCCGTTGAGGCTTGGCAGACCGAGTTTCGGGTTGTCGAAAAAACCCGGGCTGACCTTGATCGCAAAACGTTCCAGACCGGGCAGGTACGCGGTCTTCACATCCACTTCACCGTTGTGCTCGGGGATGTCCAGACGCAGAATCGGCGGCATCGCCACCGCTGCCGTAGCCAGCAGCACGAAGGCCTGCTCGATGGCGTCGATGCTCGGCAGATCCAGCGCTACACAGGCGCGCAAGTCCGCTTCGCTCAATAAGGTGATGTCAGTCATCGACGCAGTACTCCCGTCAGTTGTTATTGTTTGGGTTCAGGCATCGGCACCGGCGAGGACACGCAGGTGCTGATCGATGTCGACGTTGCGCCCGCTGACCACCACCACGATTGGTCCACGCGGTTCGATCAGGCCATCGAGCAGCGCGGCGATACCGACTGCCGCAGCGCCTTCCAGCACCAGACGTTCTTCGCGATAGGCATGGCGGATGGCGTTGGCGATAGAGGCTTCGCTGAGCAGGTGCAGGTGATCGCAACGTTCGCGGGTCATGTCGAACGTGTAACGGTTGTCCAGACCGATGCCGCCGCCGAGCGAGTCGGCCAGGGTCGGCAGCTCTTCAACTTCCACCGGGAGTCCGGCCGCGAGACTGGCGTGCATGGCCGCGCCGCGCTGCATGCTGATGCCGTGGGTCACGATCCGCGGGTTGGCGCTTTTAAGGGCCAGTGCCACGCCGGCAAACAGACCGCCACCGGATAAAGGCACCAGGATCTGCGCCACGTCCGGTTGCTGTTCGAGGATTTCCAGCCCGAGGGTGCCCTGCCCCGCGATGATGGACGGATGATCAAAAGGCGGCAGCAACGTCGCGCCCTCTGCGCCGGCCATCCGTTCGGCTTCGCGCTGGGCATCGTTCTGGGACTGGCCAACGATGCACACCTGCGCCCCGAGATCACGAATGGCCTGGACCTTGTTCGCCGGCACGAGATGCGACAAACAAATGGTCGCCTTCACGCCTTGCCGGGAAGCGGCATACGCCAGTGCGCGACCATGATTGCCGGTCGACGCCGCCACGACACCGCAGGCTTTTTGCTCGGCGCTGAGTTGCGCCACGGCATTGCTCGCGCCGCGTAATTTGAAACTGCCGGTGATCTGCAGGGACTCGAGCTTGAGGTACACCGCTACGCCCAGCTGCTGCGAAAGGCTCGGGGAATACTCCATGGGCGTACGCCGTACCAGCGATTCGATTCGCTGGCGAGCGAGGTAAATATCGTTTAGTTGCAGCGCTGACATGACCGCATCCCGACAGAGGTGTTGGGCGCAGTCTAAGAGGGCTGGATTGTCGCAATGAATGTACTAGGTCAATTTAGCCGACAAACTTTTTACGATCTTTTTTCCGTCTAGAAATCGTGAATTTGCGGGTACTGACCAAAAATCTCGCGCATGCCGATCAACGCATTGCGCATTTCTTCGTCGCTGCATTCGGCACCCACACATACGCGCACGGCACGTGGACGAGGTGTGCCGCGCACAGTGAACGGGTCAGGGGACGTGACTGCAATGTGCTTGTGACGCAGCGCCCGCACCAGGCTGTCGAGCTCCCAATGTGGCGGGATGCCGATCCAGGCATTCAACGCATGGGGGTGTTGGGCGAGCACGTAGTCCTCCAGGTATTCAGTGATCATCGCCTGGCGCCCGGCCAATAATTTACGTTGCAAGCGCACCAGCGTGTCGGCGCGACCGTCACGAATCCAGCGAGCGGCGATCTCGGAAACCATCGGTGTGGCCATCCAGCTGTTCACCCGCAGAATGCTCTCGGTGCGCAACGCCAGGCGCTTGGGCACCACGAGGTAGCCGATGCGCAAACCGGTCAGCACCGACTTGGTCATGCTGGTGCAGTAGAACGACAGCTCCGGCAGGTAATGACTGATCGGCGGCGCCCGCTGTTCATCCAGCAAAGGGCCGTACACATCGTCTTCGATGACGTGCACGCCGAAACGCCGGGCGATCTCGGCGATTTCACGCCGGCGACTGTCCGGCATCAGGCTGGTGGTCGGGTTGTTCAGGTTCGGCGTGCACACCAGCGCGGTGATCCGTTCGTTGCTGCACATGTCTTCGAAATGTTCCGGGTCGATCCCATAGCGGTCCATCTCCAACCCCTTGAGGGTGAAGCCCAGCACTTGAGAGTTGCCGATCACACCGTGGTCGGTGACCCCTTCGCAGAGCACCACATCATCAGGGCCGGCCAGCGAGGCCAGAGCGAGAAAAATCCCGTGTGCCGCGCCGTTGGTGATCAGGATGTCATCGCGCTCGACTTTCAGTCCCTGGCGCCCGATCCAGTGCATGGCCGCTTCGCGGTGCGATTCGAAACCGGCGATCGGGCGGAACGCGTGAATCCACGGCTGATCTTCTTCGGTGCTGAGCTCGCGGCAGGTCTCGCGCCAGAACAAATCATGCTCGCGGGTGTGCATGATCCGCGTGATGGAAAAATCCACCAGTGCCCGTTCAGGGCTGTCGAGAATATACGTGGCCACCCGATCACTCATGCGCCGCGACACAAAACTACCGCGCCCGACCTCGCAACGGACCAGGCCCTGGCGCTCGAGTTCTTTATAGGCATTGGTGACTGTCTGCACGCTGATCCCCATGGCATCGGCCACGTGCCGCTGAGGGGGCAGGCGCTGATCGTTGGCCAGGACACCCTGTTCGATGTCGTCGGCGATCGCCTGCACCAGGATCTTGTATTTGGACTCGCCACTGCGGGCCATTTCCAATGCTGCTTTCCACTTGTCCATCAGCGTTCAAACCCGCGTCTGTGCTCGTCGGGACAGCATCCCGCGAGAATCCATGCAAAGCAATTGTCCTAGTGCAATGCAATGATGCGCAGGGCTTTTGTATGCTCGGTTCAAGGTCGATGCACGGGCTGTCCTCAAGCCCCCACAATAAAATCAATCGATCTGTACCGGTGCAGTGTCCCAATCAATGGAATCGGCCCTTGTACGCTTTGCTCTTGTAACACTGCCTCCTACCACAGAGCCGTCGACGACGGGTCCACAAGAAACAGGAGATTTTATCGATGAGCAATTTCCCCTTTGGTACCCCTCACGCTTTGCGTCGCCTGTTCGTGGCTTGCGCGATGTTCGGCCTGGCCGCCAGCGCTCACGCCGCCAGCACGCTGGAAACCGTCAAACAGAACAGCAGCATTCGCGTCGGCTATGCCAACGAAACCCCGTTCGCTTTTACCGAGACTGACGGCAGCGTCACCGGTGAGTCGCCGGAAATCGCCAAAATAATCTTTGCCAAAATGGGCATCAAAAAAGTCGATGGCGTTTTGACCGAGTGGGGTTCATTGATCCCGGGCCTGCGCGCCGGTCGGTTCGATGTGATTGCGGCAGGCATGTACATCACGCCCGCACGATGTAAGCAGGTGCTGTTCACCGACCCGCAATATCAGCTGCCGGACGCTCTGCTGACGGCTAAAGGCAATCCAAAAAACCTGCACAGCTATGAAGACATCGCCAAAAACCCTGACGTGAAACTGGCGATCATGGCCGGCACGGTGAACCTGGCGTATGCCCGGGATTCCGGTGTGAAAGACTCGCAGATTCTTCAGGTGCCCGACACGACCGCTCAGCTGCAGGCCGTGCGCGCCGGGCGTGCCGATGCCGCCGTGGGCACTCAGTTGACCATGAAAGGTCTGGCCAGCAAGGGGGGCGAGAAAGTCGAAGCGGTCACCGAATTCAAGGATGACCCCTCGCATATCGGCTACGGCGCCCTCGCCTTCCGCCCGGAAGATAAAGACCTGCGTGATGCGGTCAACGCTGAGCTGAAAAAGTGGCTGGGCTCCGAAGAGCACCTGAAGGCGGTTGCCCCTTTCGGGTTCGACAAGTCCAACGTGACAAGCAAAACGGCTGCCGAGCTCTGCGCTCAATAGTCGAAACAGGCATGGCGCCACGGCGCGATGCCTTTTTCCCTGCTTAATCCGGATGGCCAGGTTTAAACCATGGGTGAATTACTTCCGCTATTGATTCAAGGCGCCTGGGTCACGCTCCAGGTGACCTTCTTCGGTTCGATACTGGCGATTGTCGCGGCCATCCTCGCGGCCCTCGGGCGCATGTCGCCATGGCGGCCGCTGAGCTGGTTTTCCGTTGCCTACATTGAAGTGTTTCGCGGCACGTCATTGCTCGTGCAGCTGTTCTGGCTGTTTTTTGTACTGCCGCTGCCGCCGTTCAACATCGAATTGAGCTCCTACAGCGTGGCCATCGTCGGCCTCGGACTGCACATCGGCGCCTATGGGGCCGAAGTGATGCGCGGGGCGATCAGCTCGGTGCCCAAGGGCCAATATGAAGCCTCGACGGCGCTCAACTTCAGTGGTTACAAGCGCTTCCGGCGAATCATCCTGCCCCAGGCGCTGCTGGCGGCTATCCCGCCGGGTACCAACCTGCTGATCGAGCTGCTGAAAAACACGTCACTGGTCTCGCTGATCACGTTGTCCGACCTGAGCTTCCGGGCTCGGCAACTGGATCAGGCCACCTTCCAGACGCTGGAAATCTTCAGCCTGGCGCTGGTGATGTATTTCGTCATGGCGCAAGCCATCAACCTGGGCATGCGTGCGCTTGAGCGCCGACTGGCTCGCGGACGGATGCGGGGAGGTCTGTCATGACATTGTTCGACTGGACCTACGCCTGGCAAATCCTCCCGGACTTGCTGCGCGCGTCGCTCAACACCGTAGGCATCACCCTGATAGGCTTTCTGATCGCCATCGTGCTGGGTCTGTTCCTGGCCATCGGCCGACGCAGCCGCAGGGTTTGGTTGTCGTGGCCGACCACAGGGTTGATCGAGTTCATCCGCAGCACGCCGCTGCTGATCCAGGTGTATTTCCTCTACTACGTGCTACCCAACTACGGCGTCAGCATGACCGCCATGCAAGTCGGGATTCTGGGTATCGGCCTGCATTACGCCTGCTACATCGCCGAGGTATATCGCGGCGGTCTCGACGCCGTACCCCGGGCGCAGTGGGAGGCGGTAACGGCGCTGAACATCGCTCCGTACAGCGCTTATCGCAACATCATTTTGCCCCAGGCCCTGCGGCCGATCCTGCCGCCGTTGGGCAACTACCTGGTGGCGATGCTCAAGGACACGCCGGTGCTGTCGGCGATTACCGTGGTGGAAATAATGCAGCAAGCCAAGAACATCGGCTCCGAGAACTTCCGCTATCTGGAGCCGATCACCATGGTCGGTCTGTTTTTCCTCGCCCTGAGCATCGCTTTGGCTTATCTGGTACGGCGCCTTGAAGTGCGCCTGGAGCTACGCTAATGACCTCTCCACTTTCGACACCCAGCGACTTTTCACGGCACGGCAACGCGACTTCGCTGCACCCGCAGGAGACCCCGGCCATGCAGGCAACCTCATCGGTCAAGCCGATCGTCAGCTTCCAGGACGTCACCAAGAGCTACGGTAACTTCACGGTGCTCGACCACCTGAACCTCGACGTCACGCCGGGCGAAAAAGTCGCGATCATCGGCCCGAGTGGCTCGGGAAAATCTACGCTGTTGCGGGTCTTGATGACGCTGGAAGGTATCGACGACGGAGTGATCCGCATCGACGATGACCTATTGACGCATATGCCCAATCGCAACGGTGTGTTGGTGCCGGCCAATGACCGGCATATACGCCGGGTGCGCGGCAAGATCGGCATGGTGTTCCAGAGTTTCAACCTGTTCCCGCACATGACGGCGTTGCAAAACGTCATTGAAGCGCCTGTCCAGGTGCTCGGCATGAAACCCGCCGAGGCACGGGAGCGCGCGGCGGACTTGTTGGAACTGGTGGGGTTGGGCAGCAAACTCGGGCACTACCCTTCGCAGCTGTCCGGCGGCCAGCAACAGCGCGTGGCGATTGCCCGGGCGTTGGCGATGCGGCCCAAAGTCATGCTGTTCGATGAGGTGACATCGGCGCTGGACCCTGAATTATGCGGAGAAGTGCTCAATGTGATCCGCAAGCTCGGCACCGAGCACAACCTGACCATGTTGATGGTCACGCACCAGATGGGGTTCGCCCGGGAATTCGCGGATCGGGTGTGCTTCTTCTACAAGGGCCAGATTCATGAACAAGGGACGCCCACGCAGGTCTTCGAACACCCGCAGCAGGAGCGTACCTGCGCGTTTCTCAGCGCGGTGAAAGAGGCGAATTAGGAATGTTGAGGGGAATCTAATGTGGGAGTGAGCCTGCTCGCGATAGCGGTGTATCAGGCGACATGGATTCGTCTGATACACCGCTATCGCGAGCAGGCTCACTCCCACAGGGGTTACGCGGTGTTTAAGGGTATTGCTGAACGTTGCCCTGCTGCTGGCCACCGTATTGCTGACCCGGAATCGCCTTCAGGTTGACCTCGACGCGACGGTTCTGTGCCCGCCCATTGACGTCGCCGTTGCTGGCAATCGGGTTATCCGGACCGGCACCGCGAGCTGACAGGTTGGCACCGCTGACACCTTGCGACGTCAGGTAGGTTGCAACGCTTTGGGCGCGACGCTGGGACAGGTCCATGTTGTGCTGACGGCTGCCGGTGCTGTCGGTGTAGCCGACGATTTCGATCTGGTTCTGGCTGAATTCTTTCAATGAGCTCGCCAGGTTGTTCAACGGCTGATAGAAGCTCGAAGCGATGTTCGCCGAATCGGTTGCGAACGTGATGTTGCCCGGCATGATCAACTTGATCTGATCGCCCTGGCGCTGCACTTCGACGCCAGTGTTGGCCATGCTGGCACGCAGTTTCTTCTCTTGCTGATCAGCGTAATAACCGTAACCGGCAGCAGAAGCACCGACCACCGCAGCGCCGATCAGCGCACCCTTGCCACGGTTGTTGTGGTCAATGGCAGCACCCGCGAGCGCGCCGGCCAGAGCGCCGAGGCCGCCGTACTTGGCTGTTTTGCTCATGCCCGTGGAACCGCCATCAGCCTGACCCTGGTTGTCATACGGGTTAGGCGACGCGCAACCAGACAGCATGGCCATGGCAGTAGCGACAATAATCAAACGACGCGTGGTGAACATGAAGAGCTCCTATTTTTTGAATTCTGTGGTGCAACGGACTTAAGCATTCGTACTGTGCGGGCTGGACCTGTGCGGGCGTTTGATCATTTCCCGCGATAAAAATTCCGTTGCCTGGACGTCATGCCCGTACAAACGGGTTCTCGCGCATTTCATCACCCAAACGTGTGTCCGGGCCGTGACCGGTAACGACGGTTGCGTCTTCGTCGAGGGTGTACAAACGCTGTTTGATCGAACGCACGATGGTCGCCTGATCACCACCCCACAGATCCGTGCGCCCTACCCCACGACGGAACAACGTGTCGCCGGCGATCAGCAGCTTGGCCTCTGAAAACCAAAAGCTCATGGAGCCCGGCGTATGGCCGGGCGTGTGCAGCGCGACACCACAACCACACGCCAGCTCTTCGTCATCGGCCAACCAGCGATCCGGCGAAGGCACGGGGGTGTAGGGAACACCGAACATCTGGCATTGCATCTCCAGATTGTCCCAAAGAAATTGATCTTCCTTGTGCAGGTGCAGGGTTGCGCCGGTTTTCTCCTTCATCTGACCAGAGGCCAGGAAGTGATCGAGGTGCGCATGGGTGTGAATGATGCTGACCACCTTCAGTCCAAGGGCATCGAGGCGTGCCAGGATCAGTTCGTGGTTGCCACCCGGATCGACCACGATGGCCTTTCTGGTGATCGGATCGCCGATGATCGTGCAGTTGCACTGCAAAGGGCCGACAGGAAAAGTTTCGCGGATCAGGGTCGGTATCTGTGACATCGGGCGTGCTCGACAAACATGAATAGGCAATTTTGGCACATTTGCATCAAGCCATTCGCTAGCGCCGTCTCAGAAATGCGCTAGCTCAATACTCCCAATTCCTTCGCCCGCGCCACCGCCTGGGTCCTGCGCTCAACGCCGAGTTTGCTGTTGATATGGCTGGCGTGGGTTTTGACTGTGTGCAGGGAGATGAACAGCTGGTCGCTGATTTCCTGGTTGGAACAGCCTTGGGCAATCAGTTTGAGTACGGCGAGTTCACGTGTACTGAGTTGTTCGCACGACGAGTGCGAAGGCTCGATAACGATGCGCGCAGCCACCGCTGGCAAGTGTTCAGACAAGCTGAGGGTGACGGCGTTTTTTGCGTGTTGATGCAATTGCTCGCGCAACCAGTCGGGGTGTTTGCTCAACAAACGCTCGAAGGGTTGCAGGACACCGCCACTCGCCGCTTCAAGCGACTGGGCGAAAGAATCCCGGGCCTGAGACTCTCGGCTGGATGCCAGCAGAATCTCGGTCTTCTGAACCAGCGCCATCACGCTGAGCATCTGCCGGCCCGTCTGCTGACCATTTTCGAGCAAGGCGTTCAATCGCCCCTCGGCCAGCATCGGTTGACCCTGGATGACTTCCAGCAGGGCCTGCTGCAATTCAATATGCAGCGGCAGTTGCGGGTGAAACTCAGGGGGTGCTGCGGGTTGCTCGCCGTTGTAGGTCTGGCCGAGGCGCGCCAGCCAGGCCTCAGCCAGGTCCGTGCGTCCCTGGGCCAGCCACAGTTCGCATTTGACCAGGGTAATCATCGCCAGGTAGTAAATCGGCGGCACGTCCCAGATGTGCATCAGCCGCTCGGCCTCGGCGAGTTCAGCGAAAGCTTTGGCAAACTCGCCGCTGTTGCCTTCAAGCCTGGCAATCACGCAATGGCCGATCAACACGCTGATATCGCGACAGGCCCGGGCTTCATTCAACCCGGCCAGCAAGCGTAGTCGGGCGGCCTGTGGCTGCAGACGCATGGCGAGCAGAAACCCTTCGTACAACGTTAATCGTGCGCGCACGGCGTAAAGCCGTTGCGGTGATAAGCCCTGCAAACGTCGTAAACCCTGCCGGACCTCATCCAGCGCACGAAGAATCTCACCTCGCGCCTGCAACACCCGGGCGCGGTCGTAATGGGCCAGCGCCTCGAACAATGGATTGCCGACCCGTTGCGCCAGCTCCAGAGAGTCACGGTTCAGCCCGCGCGCGCGCCACAGGTCGCCATCGGCAATGGCCAGATTGGACAGGGTCGACAGGCACATCAATCGCTGGCCGTAACGCTTGGATGGAAGGCTCTCCAGCGCTTCGGTGCAATACAGCAGGGTCAATTCGCGGTTGCCGCGCCCACGGGCGATGATTCCGCTCAAGGCCAGCCATTGCGCCAACATGGATTTCTGCGCCGTGGCCGAGGGGGCCGGCAGGAAGCGACTCAGGTGACTGGCCAGCTCCTCGGCGGCGTCCAGTTGGCAGGCCAGCCCCAGCGCCCAGCTGTACAGCACGATCAGTCGAGGGGTGCTGATCAGCAGGCTGTCGGGCAAGTCCATTTTCCAGCGCAGCAGCATGCCGACGTTCTGTTCGGCCAGGAGTTGTTCTTCAGAAAGGTTCTGCACCAGGTTCGCCGCGACGTCCAGATGCCCGGCGCGCAACGCCTGCTCCACGGCCTCATCCAGCAAGCCCTGTGCGTTGAACCAGCGACAGGCGCGCAGATGCAGGCTTGCGGCGGGCACGATCACCTGTGCGGTCGGGCGAGTACGCAAGAGATCGGAAAACAAATGGTGGTAGCGGTACCAATGGCCGTGCTCGTCCAGCGGCACCAGGAACACTTGATGGGCCAGCAGAAAACGCAATATTTCGGCGCTGTCATGGGCTTCGCGAACGGCGTCGCACAGCTCGCTGCAAAAACGTTCTTGTGGTGCGGTGTCGTACAGGAATGACTGCACTTCGGCGGGCAGGCAATCGATGACTTCTTCGAGCAAGTAGTCGCGGATCAACCCTTCCCCGCCGTGCAGGGACTGGGGTAATTCACCCTCGGTACCCGCTTCCGAAGCGGCCAGCAGCCAGAATCGCAGCCCGGCAACCCAGCCTTCACTGCGCTGGATCAGGTTCTCCAGCGCTTCGCCACGCAAGGACGTGCTGTGCCGATCGAGGAGCGTCAGCGCTTCATCGTGGGTCAGGCGCAAGTCCTGTTCGTGCAGTTCGAGCAGTTGCCGCGACAACCGGAGGCGCGCCAGATGCCAGTCCGGACGCTGCCGACTGGTGACCATCACGAGCAGGCCATCAGGAAGATGATTGAGGAAAAATTGCAGACAACGATCAAGCACCGGCCCTTGGGCCAAATGGTAATCGTCCAGCACGAGAAGCAACGGCGCCGTCGGTAACAAGTGCACGGCCAACTCATCGAGCAAACCGTCCAGCCATTCTTCGAAGGCAAACGGTTGATGCCGCTGACGCATTTTCAGCAGCCCCAGTGACTGGCTACCGAGTTTCGGGAAATAGTCTTGAAGGCCTTCGAGCAGTCGTTCCAGAAAGCGGCCAGGATCACTGTCACGCTGGCTCAATCCGAGCCAGAGGCTTTGCCAGTGAGCCGGTAGCCCCTGGCAGAATTCCACCGCCAGCGAACTCTTGCCAAACCCTGCCGGCGCACTGACCAGCAACAGCCTGCCACCGAGACCTGCACTCAGGCGCTCGCAAAGACGAGGTCGAAGCACATGGCCATCGGGCAACGGGGGGCGGAAAAAACGTCCGTCCAGTGCCGCGACGGCAACGCTTGCAGGGCCCGGGATAGGGGACAGATCAGTCATGGCCGGCTCTTGTTTGAATTGCTGATGGCGGCATTGCAGATGTCCGCAGACTAGCGGTAAACGCAGAGGGAATGAAGGTTATTGCAACAAATGACTACAAAAAGGCTACAAAGCGTTTCGACTTTGGGGGAGTCACGTTGCCCCTGTAGCAGCTGCCGAGCCTGCGAGGCTGCGTTCGATTTGAGATTCGGCGACTGCTGCGCAGTCGAACGCAGCCTCGCAGGCTCGGCAGCTGCTACACCGGCATTGGCATCGGCATTGGCATTGGCATTGGCATCGGCATTGGCATTGGCATTGGCATCGGCATCGGCATCGGCAGCATTACCTTAATGAACACACAAAAAAAAACGCCCCGAACCAGTCGGGGCGTTTCTAGAGGGTGCAGCCTCTGCTCAGTCCTTAGCGAACACCGTCCTGACGCAATGCGGCTGGCGTGAAGTCGCTGGTGGTGGCGGTGAAACCGAAGTCATATGCCGATTTTTCTTCGTTCTTCATGCCCAGTGCCAGATAACGGCCCGATTGCAGGTCATACAGCACTTCCAGGGCGTACCACGGCACTTGCTTGTCGTAGTAGTCTCGGCATGCGCCTCGGCCACACGCCACAGCTGACCGCGACCGTCGTAGTGATCGATGACCGCTGCTTGCCAGGTGTCTTCGTCGATGTAGAAATCACGTTTGGCGTAGATATGACGCTGACCTTCCTTCAGGGTCGCGACCACATGCCAGACCCGGCGCAACTCGTAACGCGTCAGGTCCTGATTGATGTGGCCAGCCTTGATGATGTCGGCGTACTTGAGCGTCGGCGAGTCGATCTTGTAGCTGTCGGAGGCGATGTACATCTCCTTCTTGCCTTCAAGTTTCCAGTCGTAACGATCCGGCGCACCGTTGAACATGTCGAGGTTGTCGGAGGTACGCAGGCCATCGGCAGCAGTACCCGGCCCGTCATAGGACACTTGCGGCGCACGACGCACACGACGCTGACCGGCGTTGTAGACCCACGCCGAGCGCGGTTCTTTAACCTGGTCGAGGGTTTCGTGCACCAGCAGCACGCCACCGGCCAGACGCGCCGGCGCGGTCACTTTCTGCTTGAAGTAGAACAGGATGTTGCCCGGGTTCGCTGGATCGTAATCCTTCATCTTGTCGCGGAACACGAACTGATCCTGGAAGTACACCAGGCTGAAAGAGCCGTTCGGCTGAGGCGTCGCCTGGGTAACGAGGCGAGTCACGCTACCGCCGCGATACCGGGTGATGTGGTTCCAGATGACTTCGACGCCGGTCTTCGGAATCGGGAATGGCACGGCGGTTTCGAAGTTTTCAAGACCGTTGCCGCCGGATACCAGCTTGGTGTTGGTGGCGTTTTTCTTGATGGACGCGAACACTTCATCCGGCACGGTCGAGCCGCGATGGGAGGTGTAGACCGGCATGATGAAGGTTTCCGGATAACGCTTGAACATCGCGTATTGGCCCGGAGCAAGCTTGTCCTTGTACTGGTCGACGTTCTTCGCCGTGATGGTGAACAGCGGTTTCTCACTGGCGAACGGGTTGGACAGGAAGCCTTTGCTGTCCACGGTCCCCGCGTTTTTCGGCAGTGGCTTCCAGGCCGGGATCGACCCGTCGGCATTGCCCGCCATTTCAGCGCCCATTGGCGTCAGGCTCTTGCCCAGCTTGTCCGCTTCGGCGGCAGGGACGGCGGCCATCACACTGGTCGCCAACAGCGAAAGTCCCAGAACACCGGCTTGGAACAGACTCTTTGTTATTTTCATATGTGTGTTCGTCCTGAAAATACAGTGCTTAGAAGTTCACGCCGACGCTGAGTGCAACAAAGTCGCGGTCGTCCACAGTGGTGTACTTGCCGTCGAAGAAGTTGGTGTAGGCCAGGCTCGCGGTGTAGGTGTTCTGGTACTCGGCATCGACGCCCAGGCTGACCGCTTTGCGACCTTCCTCGAAGTTGCCGCCAGGGCCAGGGGAGTAACCGCTTACGTCGTGGGACCAGGCCACGTTCGGTTTGAGGTTCACACCGGCAAACACGTCGTTGTATTCCCAGATGGCGCGACCGCGGTAGCCCCATGAGGTTGCCGTGGTGAAGCCTTCGTTGTCGCAATTGCGGCTGCGGTTGTTCTGTGGTGAACCAGGACCTGCACCGTTGATGGTGCTGGCGTTGAGGATGTTGGCGCAGGTATCGACGCCGCCAGTGGCTGGCAGCTCACCTGGACCGTAGACCGGATCACGGCCGTAACGCACATCGGAGGTGCTTTCCAGGCCACCGACGTGGGTCACGCCGACTTCACCGACCACGGTCAGACGGCTGGCGCCCATGACCTGATCGAAGAAGTGCGTCAGGGTGGTCTGGAACTGGGTCACTTCCTTGCGGCGATAACCGTGCAGGTCCGAACCCGGTGATGCCGAGAGCAGCGAAGCGTTGGTCAGCGCACCGCCCAGAGGACGAACACCGGCGAACAGGATGTCGGTGGAGTTGAGCTGCACCGGTGCGTTCGGACGGTAGCTGATCTCACCGCTCCACGCCGTACCGGTAGGCAGGGTGGTGGAGAAGCTCAGGCCGTAGAGGCGAATGTCTTCCGGGTATTCGATGAAGTATTGCGAGTTGCCGGCCACCAGCAGTGGTGCGAGTGCGGCGAATGGCCCAGGCAGACCCGCTGCCGTGTTGTAGACCGACTGCGGCGCACCCGTGGCGCTGAAGATCGGCGCACGGCTGTGGTAGTTCATGAAGTAGGCACCGAACTCGGTGTCCAGCGGGTCGAACATGTACTTCAAGGACGCGCCCCACTGGCCGCTGTCCCGAGCATCGCGATCCGGACCGCGACGAACCAGAACCCCTTCATCGTTGACATCGACACCCGCGCCGGCCAATGGACCCAGGGCGATGGCTGGAATCTGCGAACGCTTGTTCAGCACGCGCAAGTTGTTGTCGCAACCATCAGCAACGATGTCTGGCTGAGAGAAGAACGTGCCGCAGTTGTCGACGACGGTCTGGTCCCATTCCAGCTGGTAGAACGCTTCGCCCGAAAGGTTTTCGGTGAGGCTCTGCGAGACGTAGAACATGTTGACCGGGATCAGGCCTTCCTTGATCTCGGCACCGGGACGACGGAATGCGGAAACGTCGATCGGGTTGATCGAGTTGATACCGCCACCGATGAACGTACTTTCACCCCAGCTCACAACCTGCTTGCCCAGGCGGACGGAACCCGGCTGATCGGCAATGGCGTAGTTGTGGTAGATGAAGGCGTCGAGAATCTGGCCACCGGAAGACTTGGCGCCTTCCTTGCGGTTGTCGTTGCTGACGTTCTTGAACTCCAGGTCTTCGTTCTGCAGCGCGAAGTCGTACCAGTATTTGCCCCGTACGAAAACACCGGTATCGCCGTATTTCAGCTCAAGGTCATGGATGCCTTTGAAGATCTTCGAGAAGGCCTGGCCGCTCTTGAAGTTCAAGTGACCGTCGTCGGAGGTCTGGGACAGGCCGTGACCGCCGTTGTTGACACCAATGAGGTTCTTGTTCGGCGACTGGGTGGAGACGCTCATACCCAGGGAGAGAGAAGAGTCGAACTGACCTTCGATTTCACCAATGTTGAAACTGACGCCGAATGCGGGCCCGGCGAGCGTAGAAGCAAGACTGACCGCCAGCGGCAATTTCGCCCGGCGCCAGAACTGGTTTACTGATGTCATCGACGCTACTCCATGTGCATTATTGTTATGGCAGTGAGTACTTTTAAAAACGCTGTGGATGACCGGAAACCAAGGTGTCCCGAAGTCATTCCCAAGGTGCATCGCCCCGTTTGTGCGTGTGCTCCGTTCTTAAAAATCCTTGAGCGGACTATAGCCAGCAGGTAGTAGAGCTTGATCCCTCTAAAGTGTGATTTGCAGCTGCCAGCCACTCTGGAACAGTCCTTTCGCCAGTCCGACAACTGTCGGCACGGGAAGAATGGCTGAAAATTCAGATTTCACAAGCCAAGCGCTTGCTTGGTGGGGCTGGCGTGCCTTTTCGGGCACGCCAGAAATGCTTAAAGCGTCGAGAGGAAGGTGCTGTTGTTGGCTTGCCACTCGGTGATGTCGATGCGAATTTTTTTCTTGTCGAGTTTGCCGACGCTGGTCTTGGGAATTTCAGTAACAAGGGCGATCTGGCTCGGGATGGCCCACTTGCTCAGGTGCCCCAGTTCCACGAACGGCTTGAGGTGTTCCTTGAGTTCCTTGGCCCCGATAATGTGGCCCTCGCGGATCACCAGCAACGCAAAAGGACGTTCGCCCCACTGCGGATCGGCGATGCCGACCACTGCTACTTCGCGTACCGCTACGTGGCGGCTGATCAGGTCTTCGAGGTCCAGGGAGGAAATCCATTCGCCACCGGTCTTGATCACGTCCTTGATGCGATCGCGAATGTCGATCACGCCCATGCTGTCCAGGGTCGCGACGTCACCGGTATGCAGCCAGCCACCGGCCCACAGCTCTTTGCCCTTTTGCGGTTCGTTGAAATAGCCCTCGGTGAGCCACGGCGCGCGCAGCACCAGTTCGCCTTGGGTCTCGCCATCAGCGGGCAGGAAGTTACCGTCAGTGTCGACAATCGCCGCTTCCACCAAGGGCCCTGGGACACCGGCCTTGATGCGATAAGTGGTGCGTTCGTCTTCCGAGCCCGCCATCAGCTCGTCGTTGAGGTGAGCGCACGACACCAGCGGACCGGTTTCCGACATGCCATAGGCGGCGGTCAGCTGGATGCCCTTGGCTTTGGCCGCTTCGTACAAGGCACGGTTCAGCGCGCTGCCACCAATGACGATTTTCCAGCCCCCGAAGTCGGTGTTCTGCGCGGCCTTGGCATTGAGGACCATTTGCAGAATGGTCGGCACACAGTGGGAAAAGGTAACCTTTTCCTTGCGCCACAGCTCCACCAGGTACTCAGGGTCATAGCGACCGGGATAAACCTGCTTCAGCCCGAGCATGGTCGCGACATACGGCAAGCCCCAGGCGTGAACGTGGAACATCGGGGTAATCGGCATGTACACATCGTTGGTGCCCAAGAGACGCACGCTGTCGATGGCGCCCATGATCGTCGACACGCCCATGGTGTGCAGCACCAGTTGCCGGTGGGTGAAGTACACGCCTTTGGGGTTGCCGGTGGTACCGGTGGTATAGAACGTGGTGGCGACCGAGTTTTCGTCAAAGTCCTGGAAGTCGTACTGCGGGCTCGCGTCTGCCAATAGCTGCTCGTACTCACCGACAAGGTTCGGCAGGTCAGCGGTTTTCTCCGGCAAATCGGTCAGCAGCAGGGTTTTATCGACGGTGGTCAGGTGACCGGCAATCGCGTTGTAAAGCCCTACGAACTCGCTGTTGACCAATACGAATCGGTCCTCGGCGTGATTCATGGTGTATAGAATCTGTTCCGGTGACAGGCGCACGTTAATGGTGTGGATCACCGCACCGATCATCGGGATGGCGAACATGCACTCCAGATAGCGATGGCTGTCCCAGTCCATCACCGCCACGGTATCGCCCGCTTTAACACCGGCCTCCGTCAGCACATTGGCGAGCCGCGCAACTCTTTCGATCAGGGTTGGGTAGCTGTAACGCAACTGATCACGGTATACGATCTCGCGGGTCTTCTCGTAGCGAGCACCCGACATCAGCAGCCGTTTGATCAGCAGCGGGTATTGGTAAGCGCCTTCGGCTGGGGGGATAACGCGAGTCTGCAACATAAGAATCCCTTTTCCTGACTGCACGGTCGTGGCTGAAAGCAAGCACTCTAATGCCGTTGCACGAGTGCCAAATCAGCCGAAGGAATGATTCGGCGCCCGTGTAAAATGCTAGCTTTGCGCCACTATCGAGACGGGTTTCCGGGAATTTTCGCTGTTTGCCGTGTAAAACCTTGTAATGGATGCAGCATCGTTCGTGAGACCTACGTACCATTATCGATGTAACGAGCATACCGGTAGACTTATAACTATTGACCGAAACACCGCCCCCTCTTCACAGTCAGGCACTTGCCATAACGCCTGCCTTGCCAATTGCCATCGGTATTGCATAGAACAATGAGCACTGAAGTGATCGCCCCTCTGGACCATTCCAAGATACAAGCGCCCCTGATTTCCATCGTGGCGCCTTGTTACAACGCGGAAAAATACCTGGAAGAAGCCATAAAGAGCATCTTCGGCCAGGAATACCCGAACTTCGAAGTCATCATCGTGGACGACGGGTCCAGCGACAACAGCATCGCAATGCTCAAGCAATTGCAGAACACCTATGACTTTCAGCTGTACACCCAGGCTAACCAGGGTGTGAGTGCGGCACTCAACCATGGTTTGCGCTACGCCAAGGGTGAATATGTGTCGACGCCAGATCTGGACGACATCATGCTGCCGCAGTCCTTGAAAGTCCGCGCCGAGTACCTCGACAAGCACCCGAATGTCGGTTGCGTCGGCGCGCTGATTATCTATATGGACAGCGAAGGCAAAACCCTCAAGCAGCAGCAGCGCGATCAGATCCGTGTTTACACCTTCGATCAGATTCTCAGTCGCGCCGTGGTGATCGGCGCCCCGACTGCGCTCTACCGCATGAGTGCTATGCGCAATGCCGGCTTCTATGCGCCCAACCTGCGCGTACAGGACTTCCAGATGACCTTGCGCATTGCACGCCTGGGTTACGAGATCCATGAACTGCCGGTGTGCGTGACCCGCTATCGCCGCCACCCAAACAACCTGTCGAGAAAGTACAAGGTATTGCTGCAGGCGGACCTTGAAGCCATCGCACCGTACCTGAGCCATCCGGGCTATCAGAGCGGGCGTACGCAGTTGGTGAACAAAGCCCTCAAATACGCCGTGATCGAAGACAAGAAAGAAGCCTGGAAGCTGCTGCGTTCCATTCCGTGGCGACATTTGAATCGAACCAGCTTCAGACGTTTGAAACGCTTGATGCTGCATCACTGACAGATATTCACGCGTCCAAACTTCTTCCGCTTTCCAGGCATTGCCCATGAAATTTCTCGAAAAACTCAAAGAACGAAAAACCAGAAAACATCTCAAGCGCCTGGAAAAACTGCAAAGGGCTCCGGAAAAAATACGCCTGCGCTATCCCAAGTATGAAATCGGCGTAGGCACTTACGGTATTCCGAATGTGATGGAGTTCGGTGACGATACGATTCTGAAAGTCGGCTCGTACACATCGATCGCCGAGGGTGTGCAAATTTTGCTGGGCGGCGGACACCGTACCGACTGGGTCAGCACCTACCCGTTCCCCCTGATGATCGATGAAGCCCGGGACATTCCAGGTTGCAGCCCGACCAAGGGCGATGTGGTGATTGGCAGCGATTGCTGGATCTGCGCCAACGTGATGATCCTGTCCGGCGTGACGATCGGCCACGGCGCGGTGGTCGCGGCGGGTGCTGTCGTCACGCGTGACGTCGAACCCTATGCCATTGTCGGCGGCAACCCTTGCCGCCACATTCGCTGGCGGTTCGAGGAAGATGTGCGCAATGAACTGTTGGCGTCCGCCTGGTGGGACTGGCCGATGGAAGAGGTCAAAACCGCCTCTCGCCTGCTCTGCAGCAGTGATATGGAAGGTTTTCTGGATTACGTCCGCCAGCGTCAGGCGCCCGCAGTCGACGCCACTTAAAGCAGATACGGCCGCAGCTGATCATGCCGCGGCCGCTGAACGCGCGTTAATGCATTTCGGTGAAGGCCAGTTTTACGCCGATGGCAATCAGTACCGCCCCCATCGTGCGATCAAACCAGTGGCCCATGCGAGCGAAGCCGGCGCGCACACGTTGCTGGCTGAACAGCATCGCCACCAGGCAAAACCAGACCGCCGTCGCCACCGCGAGATAGATCCCGTAACCGGCCTGCACCGCCAATGGCGTGTGCGGGTTGATCACCACGGTGAACAGGGACAGAAAGAACAGCGTGGCTTTCGGGTTCAGGCCGTTGGTTACGAACCCCGACGTAAACGCTCCACGCGCAGTGCGCTCGCCGACTTCCTTGTGCAGATCGTCCGCAACCGGTTTGGCGGGCTGCGCACGCAGTGCCTTGAAGCCGATGTACAGCAGGTAAGCGGCGGCGGCCCACTTCAAGGCGTTGAACAGCACAATCGACTGCGACACGATCAGTCCGATGCCGAGCAACGAGTACCCCACGTGCAGGAAGATCGCCGAACCGACCCCCAGCGCCGTCCAGGTGCCGGCACGACGACCATGGGTCACGCTCTCGCGCACCACCACGGCAAAGTCGGGGCCGGGACTGGCCACGGCTAGCAAATGGATTAGGGCAACGGTCAAAAACTCTGTCCAGTACATGTGAAAATCCTTAGGCGGCAGGCTTAACAAAAATCTCAAGGGTAGCTTCGCAACTGTGGCGAGCGAGCTTGCTCGCGCTCGGCTGCAAAGCAGTCATAAACCAGGTGATGCGGTATTCCTGAAAAAAACACGGTTGCCTGTGTTGGGGCTGCTTCGCAGCCCAGCGCGAGCGAGCTCCCTCGCCACGGGTTTGGCACCGGCCCACTTAATAAGTAACTCATTGTTTCATCTGGTAGGCTCGGCAGATTACGCCTTCAGTTCACCGCACAAAAGGTACAGTTGATGACGAACACTCACCGCGCCGTTTTCCTCGACCATCCCTCCCTGGACCTGGGTGACCTCGATCTGAGCCCGTTGCGCGCCTGCTTCAGCGATTTGCAACTGTTCGCCCAGACCACACCGGACCAGGTGATCGAACGCCTCAAGGGCGCCACGGTCGCGATCAGCAACAAAATCCTGATCGATGCCGCCGCCATCGCCGCCAGTCCCGAACTGAAGCTGATCCTGATCACCGCCACAGGCACCAACAATGTCGACCTCGCCGCCGCCCGCGCCCATGGCGTCACGGTGTGCAATTGCCAGGGTTACGGCACGCCCTCGGTCGCGCAACACACGATCATGCTGCTGTTGAACCTGGCAACGCGCCTGGCCGACTATCAGAAAGCGGTCAGTGAAGGACGCTGGCAGCAGGCGAAACAGTTCTGCCTGCTGGACTATCCGATCGTCGAACTGGAAGGGAAAACCCTCGGTTTGCTGGGCCACGGCGAACTGGGCGGCGCGGTCGCGCGACTGGCGCAAGCTTTCGGCATGCGTGTGCTGCTGGGACAGATTCCGGGGCGCCCTGCCCGGCCGGATCGGCTGCCACTGGCTGAACTACTGCCCCAGATCGATGCCTTGACGCTGCATTGCCCGCTCAATGAACACACCCGCCATTTCATCGGGGCCGCCGAACTGGCGTCGATGAAACCTGGCGCTTTCGTGGTCAACACCGCACGCGGCGGCTTGATCGATGAGCAGGCGCTGGCCGATGCCTTGCGCGGCGGTCACCTTGGAGGCGCGGCCACCGATGTGCTGAGCGTCGAGCCACCCACCGCCGGCAACCCGTTGCTGGCTCAGGACATTCCTCGACTGATTGTCACCCCGCACAATGCCTGGGGCAGCCGCGAAGCGCGCCAGCGGATCGTCGGGCAACTGACGGAAAACGCGCAGGGATACTTCAGCGGTAAAGCACTGCGGGTCGTCAGTTGATAGACTGCGGCACTTTTTTTCAGGGAGCAGATTATGGATCCGCGCAGTGAAGTACTGCTTCGTCAGGCCGAGTTATTCCAGGGTTCGGTGCTACTGGCCGGTTTGCCCGCCGATGATTTGCTCGCTCGCCTGCCTGGCGCCCATGGCTGGTGCTGGCACGCCGGCGATCAAGCAGCACTCGATGCCCGTTTCGCCGAGCGCAGCCACTTTGGCGTGACAGCGCCTGAGCGTGAGTTCGATTCCGCGGTGGTGTTTCTGCCCAAGTCCAAGGACCTGACTGACTACATTCTCAACGCCCTGGCCTCGCGCCTGGCCGGCCGGGAACTGTACCTGGTGGGTGAAAAGCGCAGCGGCATCGAAGGCGCCGCCAAGCAACTCAACCCCTTTGGCAAGCCGCGCAAGCTCGACAGCGCGCGTCATTGCCAGCTTTGGCTGGTCACTGTTGCCGATGCCCCACAAGCCAAATCTTTGGAAAGCCTGGCCCAGACTTACGAGTTGCCGCTGGCCGAAGGCCCGCTGAAAGTCATCAGCCTGCCGGGCGTGTTCAGTCACGGTCGGCTTGATCGGGGTAGCGCGCTGCTGCTTGAACATCTGGACAAATTGCCGAGCGGCCACTTGCTGGACTTCGGTTGCGGCGCCGGGGTATTGGGGGCTGCGGTCAAGCGGCGGTATCCGCACAACCAGGTCACCTTGCTCGACGTGGACGCCTTCGCTGCCGCGAGCAGCCGTCTGACACTGGCTGCCAATGGCCTTGAGGCCGATGTGATTACTGGCGACGGTATCGATGCGGCCCCCATGGGTCTGAGTGCCATTCTGAGTAATCCACCGTTCCATGTCGGCGTGCACACCGATTACTTCGCAACCGAGAACTTGCTGCGAAAAGCAGCCAAACACCTGAAAAACGGCGGTGAACTGCGCTTGGTTGCCAATAGCTTCCTGAAGTATCAACCCTTGATCGAAGAGCATCTGGGTGTCTGTGCGATCAAGGCTGAGGGACAGGGTTTCAGGATCTACCGCGCCAAGCGTGGCTGAAATTTCTTTTCAAAAAGAGGCTTGCCCAATCGGATTTGCCTAGGCAGAATCCGCTCCGTCCTAGGGGAGTAGTCTCCCACGAGCGCCATGCTCGTCCGGCATACGTCAACATACTTGGTCCTCAGACCATGGCGTATGCGACCCAAGCGTCCGCATCAGACGGATCGCAGGGTTTGACAAGACCTATGACACGAACACCTTACCCGGGGCGGGAAGGCTGTACGTGTCATAGCCGTGTCGACCCGCCCCTTAGGAAAACCCCTGATGCTGGATTCTCTACTCGTTCCGACCGCAATCGTTGCCTTGGCCGAAATCGGCGACAAGACGCAACTGCTCGCGCTCATTCTCGCTGCCCGCTTTCGCAAACCCTGGCCGATCATCGCCGGCATCGTTGCCGCAACCCTGGCCAACCATGCGGCGGCCGGCGCGGTGGGCGCCTGGGTCGGTGGTTTCTTCTCGAATTCGATGCTGCACTGGATCCTTGCCGTGAGCTTCGCCGCGACGGCGTTGTGGACCCTGGTGCCGGACAAGATGGATGACGACGAAGCCAGTACCGCGCGTAAATTCGGGCCGTTCCTGACCACGCTGATCGCGTTCTTCCTCGCCGAGATGGGCGACAAGACCCAAGTCGCTACCGTGATGCTCGCGGCGCAATACCCGGAATTGTGGCTGGTGATCATCGGCACCACCCTGGGCATGTTGATTGCCAACGTACCGGTGGTTCTGGCGGGTAACTTTGCGGCGGACAAACTGCCGTTGACCCTGATCCGTCGCCTGGCGGCGTCGGCGTTTTTCATCCTGGCGATTGTCGCGGTGTACAAGGCGATGCAGAGCAGTGGCTGGATCTGACGCGGTGGTTGGGTAGACCGCGTTATCGTTCATCGCCAGCAGGCTGGCTCCCACAATTGGAATGCATTTCCCTGTGGGAACCAGCCTGCTGGCGATGAGGCCCTTATGGACGATTCGCCAGCAAGCTGGCCCTCACAATTGGAATGCATTTCCCTGTGGGAGCCAGCCTGCTGGCGATGAGGCCCTTATGGACGATTCGCCAGCAAGCCGGCCCCCACAATTGGAATGCATTTCCCTGTGGGAGCCGGCCTGCTGGCGATGAGGCCCTTATGGACGATTCGCCAGCAAGCCGGCCCCCACAA
>NZ_JBYVMF010000006.1:0-66449 GCF_058145095.1 Pseudomonas sp. MDV22-iso1 | reverse complement strand
TTGGAATGCACTTCCCTGTGGGAGCCGGCCTGCTGGCGATGAGGCCCTTATGGACGATGAATCAACATCAGGATTTCGGCGCTTTCTCGTACAGAGGCATGACTTTCGGAATCGCCGCCTGCAGCGAAGCAATGCGACTGGCCGAGGCCGGGTGAGTGCTCATGAACTCCGGTGGCGAGCCTTCCGACGCCTTGGACATCTTGTTCCACAAGGTAATCGCGGCGTTCGGGTTGTAACCGGCGCGGGCTGCCAACTCCAGACCGATCAGGTCAGCTTCGTTTTCGTTGGAGCGACTGTTGGGCAGCGTCATACCGTAGTTAGCCACGGTGTCCGCCAGCGCCAGGCTGTCCTGGCCGAGGCCGAACAATGCACCGGCCCCCTGCTTGGCCATCTCGATGCCATAGGCCTTGGACATCGCTTCACGACCGTGCTCGCGCAAGGCGTGAGCGATTTCATGGCCCATGATGGCAGCGATTTCATCATCGGTGAGTTTCAGGCTGTCGATCAGACCGGTGTAGAAAATGATCTTGCCGCCAGGCCCGCAGTTGGCGTTGAGCTCATCGCTCTTGATCAGATTCACTTCCCATTTCCACTGCGCCGAATCCGGGCGGAACACGGGTGCCTGAGCAATCAGTCGATCAGCGATCGCCTGCACGCGCTTGGCTTCGCTACTGGTTTTGTCCAGCACGCCCTTGCTGGTCGCCTCACCCAAGGTCTTTTGATAAGACTGGGCGTACATCTGGTTGACCTCGTCCGTCGACAACATGCTGAACATGTATTGCTTGCGCTCAACGCCCACGGCCCCGCCGCTGGTGGTGTTGACCGACTGACAACCGGCGAGCAGCAAACTTGCGCTCAGTGCACACAAAACCAATGTCTTGTTCATCGAAAAGCTCCTTGAAAACATGCGGCGTATCCTAGGCGCGCAATTGTATCTGCGCCAGATACATCCGTCGTGACGAAACACATTTCAGATAGATCTCGAAAAGATCAAAAGATCACGGGCTGTGATTTTCCGGTTTTGATTGTCTACACACTGCAGAGACGCCCCTACCCCGGGGTTAAACACTCCGGTGCATTGAGCTTGGGATCATTCACCAGATTGGCCAATACCCGCTCGCGCAACGCAATGGGCTCACTGGCCAGCAGCGCCTGCAGCACATGCAACGGCGTTTCGGGATTGAGCCACGCTTCCTGTCCCGCCGCATCGAGAATCAACGGACGACGCTGACTCGCCGCCGGCTGGGTGATAACTGCGGTGCTCAGCCAGACCTGTTCCTGCACCGGATACGCCTCCCAGATCGCCGCAAAGCACAGCGCCGAGCCTTCTCCCGGCGTCAGCCAGTACGGACGTTTACGCGTCGTACCGCGCCATTCGTAGAAGCCGTTGGCCGGCAGCAGGCAACGGCGCAGGCGAAAGGCCTCGCGAAACATCGGTTGTTCCGCAACGGTTTCAGCCCGGGCATGGGCCGGCGTGCGGGACAGGTCGGTCAGCCATGGCGGCGTCAGACCCCAGCGGGCACGGGCCAATTCACGTTGGCCGTCGACGTTCGCGCGCAGCATCAGCACCGAATCGGTAGGGGAAATGTTCCACTGGGCCTGTTGATCGGCCGGAAAACCTGGCAGCGCCGCGAAGGCGGGGTTCCAGCGAAACAGGGCATAACGTCCACACATGGGGCAGCACGACTCTTGATAAAACGAACGTCAGCCTAACAGACCAGCGTGCCGGGAAAACTCTCCGGCTCATCACCGGGAAGCGGCAGCGCGGCATTGTACGCGGTGATCAGTTCTCGGGCGTATACGGCCTGGTCATTATCCACCGACAGCCCAAGAAGGCCGAAGATCGGCAATTCGCCGGTGCCACCGACCAAGTCGCGCCCCTCCAGATGAGCCTCGATGCCTTCGCTGGCCAGCATGCCCTGCAGCAACTCGCCTTCCATCAGGTTTTCCGGTTCGTAGATTCGCTGCATGGACGCCCCCTCACTCGTTTTCACTGAAAACTTCGAGATGCCACTCTTCTCCTTCGACCTGCAACACGAATGTGATGGGTCGACAACACACCTGACAATCCTCGATATAGGTTTGATCGCCCCCCGACAAGTCCACTGTCGTCTCAACCTCTTCACCACAATACGGACATTCATACAGTGCCGATTCCAGCATCGCGGTCTCCCAAGTGACTTGTGCGTATAATCGCCGGTCTATTTGCAGGGCTATTTTTGTCTGTCTTACTTTTTCAGACCGTGCCCTGTTGGTTTTCGATCAAAACCTTTACTTACCCTAGCCGTTTCTAACAAGAGAGCATGATGGGCGAATTCGATACCATCCGACCTTACGACGACAGCGAAGTCCCAGCGGTGCTGGCTCGGCTGCTCAGCGACAAGGCCTTTCTAGATATCCTCACCCACTTTCGCTTCCCGCGTTTTGCCGGTGCTTTAGGCTGGGCGCTCAAACCTCTTATAGCTCATCGGTTGCGCCGTGAGTTCGCCGGCGTCAATTCGGTAGCTACGTTGCAGGACAAAGTCGAGGTTTACGTCGACCACACCATTGAGCGCGCCACCGACGGCGTGACCTACAGCGGCGTGGAACAATTCAAGTCCGGCAGTGCGTACCTGTTCATCGCCAACCATCGCGATATCGTCATGGACCCGGCATTCGTCAACTATGCCGTGTACCACGCCGGCCTGCCGACCCCGCGTATCGCCATCGGCGACAACCTGCTGCAGAAGCCTTTCGTCAGCGACCTGATGCGCCTCAACAAGAGTTTTATCGTGCACCGCTCGATCACTGGTCGGCGCGAAAAAATGGCGGCTTATCAGCTGCTGTCGGCGTACATCAACCACTCGATCCGCAACGATTGCGCCTCGATCTGGATTGCACAGGCTGAAGGTCGGGCCAAAGACGGTGACGACCGTACCGAGTCGGCGATCCTCAAGATGTTTCACATGAGTCGCAAGGACGAGCCGTTCGGCGAAGTCATCCGGTCCCTGAACGTGACCCCGGTGTCGATCAGCTACGAGTACGACCCCTGCGATCAGGCCAAGGCTCGCGAACTCTTTATCCGCGCCACCACTGGCACCTACACCAAGGTGCCGGGCGAGGATGATGTGAGCATTGCCAAAGGCATTACCGGGTACAAGGGTCGAGTCCACGTGAATTTTGCCGCACCGATCACGCAGATGTTCGACGACACCAAGCAATTGGCGATCGAAATGGACAAACAGATTCTGGGTGGGTATCGATTGTTCCCGGTGCACTACCTGGCATACGCCCAATGGAAAGACGCCGACCCGCAATTGCAGGTGCCGAAAGCCGCCGAGGTGTTTGCGGCCGACGAACTGGCCAAGGCCCAGGAAGAATGGCAACGTCGCCTGGATGAATGCCCTCAGGAGCATCGCCCGTACCTGGTGCAGCAGTATGCGACGCCGGTGCGCAATCAGTACCGGGTTAAAGCTGGGTTGCCGCTGTAAATTTCGAAAGATTAGAAGATCAAAAGATCGCAGCCTTCGGCAGCTCCTACACGGTTTTCAATGTAGGAGCTGCCGGAGGCTGCGATCTTTTTTGCTTCTGAACGTTAGAACCGGGTGCTGATCCACGAAACGAGCAACGCCAGCCCCAGGCAGGCAAAGCCGAATCGATAGAAAAAACGGTTCATGCGCAAGGTTGCCCAATCCAGGAGCGGCTCTTCGCTCGGGCGGCTCTGGCGCTGAGACGCAAGACTGGCCAGCGCGCGTTGCTCGCGACGACGCGTAGCGTGCAGCAACCAGCCGCCGGGAAAGGCAAGCAGCAGGGCCAGCAGGTTGATCAATTTGGCGGGATGGGCGGTAAACAGCGTCATCAAATGCAGCGACATCACGGACCTCAAGCAAAACAGCTGTGGCAGGCACCGGACCGGCGACCGCGCGGCAGATTCTACCGAAAGCCTCTTCGCTTGCCCTTCCTTTCCGACAAATAACGAAGCAACTGACCCAATACTGCCTTGTGTCACGGCGACGTCATCTAATTGCGGCAGTCTGGCGCCCCTCGAAACCGACAGGGAAACCGTCATGCTGCACGCCGAAAACCAGGATCGTCTCTACCTCATCGCCCAAAGCGACGAACAACAGAACCTCGTGGGAAGCCTCGCCTTCAACGTTCAAGACCGCCACTGGCTGGTGTATTGCGCATTGGGCGGTCATCAGCACGCGGACTTGCCGGAGACCGATTTGCTGACGGGCGTGAGCGTGCTGGACTTTTATTCGCAAGCTGCCTGACCCCGCGAATCCTCTGTAGGAGCTGCCGCAGGCTGCGATCTTTTGATCCTGGCTTTTCGACAGCTCCTATTTTCAAGAAGCAAGATCAAAAGATCGCAGCCTTCGGCAGCTCCTACAGGGTTTGCGAGCGGGCTTGCTTCCAGAAGTCGGTCTGTATGAGCCATAAAAAAACCCGGGCCATTTCTGGCACCGGGTTTTTTCGTCTCGCGAAAATTTACTGGCCGAGAATCTGACCCACTGACGGGTCTTTGAACAGACGCGTCAACGCATCGCTCAACACATCGCTGACCAGCTTGGTGTTGGTCTCCTGATTCGGCGCCATACCGAAACGCTGATCCAGGGATGCGCCGTAACGACCGCTGTAACGACGACCACCGTTCTGCACATCCGAGCGGAACGTCGCGCCAATAGTGGCTTCCGTCACGTACATGCCTTCTTTGGGCGACTGATACTTCAGTTCGGCCAGCGTCACGGTCAACTGCGGCGCGTTCATGCCGTTGCTGACCGGCGTGAAGCCCAGCAGGCGCACGGCCGCTTCGGCCTGAGCCTGCAACTTCGGCAGGATCTGTGCGCCCTGCACAGTAATCGCGCTGGTTTCAGGGTACATACCGCCACGGGTGCCCAGGGTTGGCGACGGACGACCATCCACCACACGAACCACCACCTGCTGACCATGGCCAACCGGCGCCAGCTGAGTGGTCAGCCTCGGCTCCGGGCTCAGTTGTTGCGGGCTATGGGCGCAGCCGACGAGGGTCAAACTGGTCACAGTAATCAAACCGAACAACAAGCGTTGCAACATGCTCTTCTCTCCAGAATCAGGCACAAACAGGCCGGCAGTATAGCGGTGCGCCACCGGGGCAAACCAGCGCAACAATTACAGATAAATCTGACACGTCTATCAGACTGCGGTTCATGTCACAGATCTGTCACCGCCCATACACTTGCACGTCACGACCCACTGGCAACCTTCGCATCAGTCCCTCAACAAGGAACCTGGCCATGCGCTACCTCATCTCGCTGTTCGCACCCCGCCCGCTGCATCGCTGCTTCGCCCTGCTCGACCGCAACGGTCATTGCCAGGCATTCAAGCAGTGCAGCCTCCAGCCAATGGGTGACGGCTGGGTCGAAATCGAAGAAATCCGCCTCAATTGGCTGCACCATCCCCTGCCCCCAAGTGCCCGGGTCCGCCAGCGCCAGACTCGCTCACGGGCCCAACAACTGTTGACCACCTGACCGGACGCCTAATAAAAGTCATTATTGACGACCATTTCCCCGCGTTTCTTCGTTACAATCTCCCCCCGATTATAAGGACGTCTCCTGATCGGGCCCCGCAGCATTGTCAATGCGCTTGTATTGACCCTCGATACCGCCCACAGAGAGCCGCCCACACAGATCGTGTGAAGCTGGCGCTTGCTGTTCTTCAAGCAAAAAACCCACTTTTCGCGAATCTGCAGAGCTGTCATTACGCTCGGTCACTGAGCTGTCTGCCCGTTTTGCCGGTCATGTAACCCATGACGGCGATCCATCCGGGCACAGTGCCAGGCTGGGACAGCCCTTTTTGAGGTTCACGTCTTCAAAAGAGCGTGAAAAAAACGGGTTTTCACAACTTCACAAGAGTGTGGCGAGCAAATGAATAGTTTTGCGTCTGAACATGCACCATTAGCGTCTGAAACAGCCCAACGACACAGGACCGAGTACTCCTCGAACACCGGAGCCTGAAGCCTGTCCGCTACGGATTTGGTTGCACAAACGGATGTATCGACCATAAGTCGAATTGCCAGTCGCGCGTTGAAATGAGTTCATAGACCTCATTATCCCGGCCGGTAGCGTCCGTCGAAGTTGCGATAAATTGCGAAGATTCGGACATGGCGACAGTGCCATGAGTACCAGGGGCATCACTGACTCGCCCCGGAACGCCTGGCAGCCATACCGACAATTTGGTGCTGCAGATTTTGGAGACGCGTTAAATGGCGCATAACGAAGCAGTCGACGTAGTACTCGTAGGGGCCGGCATCATGAGTGCCACCCTCGCCGTACTGCTCAAAGAACTCGACCCCGCGATCAAGCTGGAAGTCGTCGAGCTGATGGATTCCGGTGCCGCGGAGAGTTCCAACCCGTGGAACAACGCCGGTACCGGTCACGCCGGGCTGTGTGAGCTGAATTACACGCCGCAGGCCGCCGACGGCACCGTCGACATCAAGAAAGCCGTGCACATCAACACCCAGTTCGAGGTGTCGAAGCAGTTCTGGTCGTACCTGACCAAAAAAGGCACCTTCGGCTCGTGCAAATCGTTCATCAGCCCGGTGCCGCACTTGAGCTTCGTGCAAGGTGACGGTGGTGTGTCGTTCCTCAAGGAACGCTTCAATGTGTTGAGCAAGCACCACGCGTTCTCGGATATGGAATACACCGAAGACAAGGCCACCATGGCCGAGTGGATGCCGCTGATGATGCCAGGCCGTCCGGCTGACGAAGTCATCGCGGCCACTCGCGTGATGAACGGCACCGACGTCAACTTCGGCGCCCTGACCAATCAATTGCTCAAGCACCTGACCAGCGCACCCGATGCCCAGGTCAAGTACTGCAAGCGAGTGACCGGCCTCAAGCGCAACAACGGTGGCTGGACCGTCAGCATCAAGGACGTGAACAGCGGTAACACCCGTGAAGTCGACGCCAAGTTCGTCTTCCTCGGCGCAGGCGGCGCAGCACTGCCGCTGCTGCAGGCGTCGGGCATTGAAGAAAGCAAAGGCTTCGGCGGCTTCCCGATCAGTGGCCAGTGGCTGCGCTGCGACAACCCGGAAGTGGTCAAGCACCACCAGGCCAAGGTGTACAGCCAGGCAGCGGTGGGTTCGCCACCGATGTCCGTGCCGCACCTGGACACCCGTGTCGTCGATGGCAAGAAGTCCCTGCTGTTCGGACCTTACGCCGGGTTCACCACCAAGTTCCTCAAGCACGGCTCCTTCATGGACCTGCCGATGTCGGTTCGTGCCGGCAACATCGGCCCGATGCTGGCGGTGGCGAAAAACAACATGGACCTGACCAAATACCTGGTCAGCGAAGTGATGCAGTCGATGGAGCAGCGCCTGGATTCCCTGCGTCGTTTCTACCCTGAAGCGAAAGCCGAAGACTGGCGCCTGGAAGTGGCCGGCCAACGGGTGCAGATCATCAAGAAAGACCCGAAAAAAGGCGGCGTGCTGCAGTTCGGCACCGAGCTGGTCGCGGCCAAGGACGGTTCCCTGGCAGCACTGCTCGGCGCTTCGCCAGGTGCTTCGGTGACGGTTTCGATCATGCTTGAGCTGATCGAAAAATGCTTCCCGAACAAGGCATCCACTGAATGGGCTGCCAAGCTGGCAGAAATCTTCCCGGCCCGGGAAAAGGTTCTGGAAACCGACGCTGCGCTGTATCGCAAGATCAACACGCAGAACAACGTCGCACTGGAACTGGTTGAAGCCAGCAGCGAGACCGAAAGCTACGCTTGATTCGGTCCCAATAAAAAACGCCCCGCTCTCATTGAGGCCGGGGCGTTTTTTTATGGGCGACATCTGAAACGCCGATCATTGTGGCGAGGGAGCTTGCTCCCGCTGGGCTGCGAAGCGGCCCAAAAATCTTGTGAGCGCTGCGCACTCAAGCGGGAGCAAGCTCCCTCGCCACAGGGAAAAGTGATTAGCCGCGCGCTTTTTCGATCAGCTCAATGTACTCGGCCGCATTGCGCTGATCCTTGATCACCGCAACAAAATCATTGCCGTGCTCGTCCTTGCCGTCCAGGTCATGACCCGCCTCGACGAAGAAGGTCAGAAAACGCTCGAAGTCATCGATACGCAGGCCACGGTAGGCTTTGATCAGTTTGTGCAGCGACGGCGAAGTGGCGTCGACCGGCTCGAAATCGAGAAACAACTTGATCTGCTCATCGCCGATCTCGTCACCAATCACTTGCTTCTTATCTTTACGCATTGCCGACTCCAGCTCGCAGACATTTCACGGGGCGGGCAGTTTACCCCTCCCTTGGCGCCGCACTCAACGCGGACGAACGCTGCCGGTGTGCAAATCCGCCCAGATATGTCCGTTGGCATAGCTGAGGAATTGGCAATACACCGTGTCATTGCGCAGCAGATCGATCACCACCCGGTACTGTGCCATCGGGTAGTAAAGCGTCAGCGTCCTGGTTTTATCGTCGTAGATCGGCTTTTTCAGGCTTTTGCTTTCGCCGTCGAAGTTGACCAGCACTTGATTGATGGTCGCCCCCTTGTTCAAGGACTTGCCCTTGAGGCGGATCATCAACGGTGACGTCACGGGAATCGGTTGCTGGTTGGATTGGCGCTGACTGCCCACCACTACCGAGTATTCCGTAACCTGCAGCAACTGTTGCAGGTCCGGTTCGGCGTCACGCAGGTTCAGGTCATCCGGTGGAAGAAATTGCGCGTGCATGGGCGCCGGGGCGGCAGCCAGCGGCAGGCTGAAAGCCAGCATCAGTACGGCGAAGCAGCGAATCAAAAGGCTCATGACGGGCTCCGGAGATGAAGCCGAGCACTGTAACGCATACCTGTAGCAGCTGGCGAAGCCTGCGTCCGGCGGCGGAGCCGTCGTTAATCCTGAATCTACATTTTTCCTGACACACCCTGCTGCCTGATCTCACGACGGCTTCGCCGCCGGACGCAGCCTTCGGCAGCTGCTACAGGGAGTTTGGTGCTGTCAGGCGCTCAATCAAACTGCGCGCGCATCCAGGCCTGATACTCGGCAACGCCCGGCTGGCCTTCGCGCGGCGCCCAATCCGGCAGCTCACCGTCACCGACCGGGCGATAAGGACCGGCCTTGCATTCGAACATCAGGCTGTCGGCTTCCAGCACCACCAGGCCATGGAACACGCCAGTGGGCAGGTCCACGCCGATACAATCGCCACCGGCCTGCAGGATGCGCTTGCTGACTACCCCGCCCGACTCATCAAAGATCAACACGCCAAGCCGGCCTTTAAGGACCAGCAAGGTTTCGGCCTTGTTCTCGCCAAGGTGCCGATGTGGCGGGATATAGGTGCTCGGCTGCAACCCGACGGCCATGCGATGGCAAGCATCTTCCATCTGATGGAAGTTGTGATGTTGACGCCCACGGGGATTAGCCGCAGCTTTCTCGGCCAACTCAACGAACAGCGTTTGATCAAGAAAGCTCGGCGTGGTCATTGATTACATTCCTTTAACGGCAAAAATCCCGTTGGCGTTGCGCCAGTAACCTTTGTAATCCATGCCGTAACCGAAGATGTAACGGTCGATGCACGGCAGACCGACGAAGTCGGCTTTCAGGTCCGGGCGAGCCTTGCGGTCGTGGTCTTTGTCGATCAGTACCGCGGTGTGCACTTTGCGTGCGCCGGCATGTTTGCAGAAGTCGATGATCGCGCCCAGGGTGTGACCTTCATCGAGGATGTCGTCGATGATCAGCACATCACGGTCGATGAACGAAACTTCCGGCTTGGCTTTCCAGAAAAGGTCACCGCCGCTGGTTTCGTTGCGATAACGGGTGGCGTGCAGGTAGGACGCTTCCAGCGGGAATTGCAGATGGGTGAGCAGCTTGCCAGCGAAAATCAGGCCGCCGTTCATCACACAGAACACCACCGGATTGCTGTCAGCCAGTTGCTCGTTGATGTGCGCACCGACGCGGGCGATGGCCGCCTCGACTTCAGCTTCGGTGTACAGGCAGTCAGCCTCTCGCATGATTTGACGGATATGCTCGAGATCAGCGGACATGGCGCTCTCCAGGGGGACGTATTCGGGAAAAGCGGGCAAAGGTACGCATCCCGCCCGGCCAGATCAAGCGTTTGTGGACTAACGTACTCTATGTCTATAGGACAACACTCTCGGATAGATTAATCTAGGCCGCTTTTTTTGCCCGCCGCCGGAGCTTTTCCCATGCCCATCCTCGAGATCCGCCATCCGCTGATCCGTCATAAACTAGGCCTAATGCGCCGCGCAGACATCAGCACCAAGAATTTCCGTGAGCTCGCTCAGGAAGTCGGTGCCCTGCTGACCTATGAAGCCACCAAAGACTTGCCGCTGGAAGCCTACGATATCGAAGGCTGGTGCGGAACCGTGTCGGTCGAGAAAATCGCCGGCAAGAAAATTACCGTCGTGCCGATCCTGCGTGCCGGCATCGGCATGCTTGAAGGTGTGCTGAGCCTGATCCCGGGCGCCAAAGTCAGCGCCGTGGGCGTGGCCCGCAATGAAGAAACGTTGCAGGCACACACCTACCTGGAAAAACTGGTCCCGGAAATCAACGAGCGCCTGGCAATGATCATCGACCCGATGCTCGCCACCGGTAGCTCCATGGTTGCCACCATCGACCTGCTGAAAAAAGCCGGTTGCCGCGACATCCGCGCCATGGTGCTGGTTGCCGCGCCCGAAGGCATTGCCGCCGTGGAGAAGGCTCACCCGGACGTGACCATCTACACCGCATCCATCGACGAACGACTGAACGAGCACGGTTACATCATTCCGGGCCTCGGCGATGCGGGTGACAAGATCTTCGGCACCAAGCAGAAGGACGCTTGAGCATGCAGGAAGAGTTCAACGATCCGCTCTGGCGCACGGTGTTGTCCGGCGCACAGATGCTGTTCGTAGCGTTCGGCGCCCTGGTGTTGATGCCGCTGATCACCGGTCTCGACCCGAACGTAGCGCTGTTTACCGCAGGGCTGGGGACGATCCTGTTCCAGATCGTCACCGGCCGTCAGGTACCGGTATTTCTGGCATCGAGTTTTGCCTTCATCACCCCGATCATTCTTGCCAAGGGCCAGTTCGGGCTCGCGGCGACCATGGGCGGCGTCATGGCGGCAGGCTTCGTCTATACCTTTCTCGGCCTGGCCGTGAAGATCAAAGGCACCGGCTTCATTGACCGGCTGCTGCCACCGGTGGTGATTGGTCCGGTGATCATCTCCATCGGCCTGGCCATGGCACCGATTGCCGCCAACATGGCGATGGGCAAGGCTGACGATGGCTCTGAACTGATTCATTACCAGACGGCGATGCTGATCTCGATGCCGGCATTGCTCACCACGTTGATCGTAGCGGTGTTCGGCAAAGGCATTTTCCGCCTGGTGCCGATCATTTCCGGCGTGCTGGTCGGTTTCGCCATGGCCTTCTACTTCGGTGTAGTGGATACCGCCAAGATCGCCGCGGCACCCTGGTTCGCCATCCCGCACTTCACTGCGCCGGAATTCAACTGGCAGGCGATTCTGTTTATCGTTCCGGTGGCCCTGGCGCCAGCGATCGAACACATCGGCGGTGTGATTGCCGTCGGCAGCGTGACCGGTCGCGACTACCTGAAAAAACCTGGTTTGCATCGCACCCTGCTCGGTGACGGGATTGCGACCACCGCAGCCGGTCTGTTCGGCGGCCCACCCAACACCACCTACGCCGAAGTGACTGGCGCGGTGATGCTGACCAAGAACTACAACCCGAAAATCATGACCTGGGCGGCGATCTTTGCCATCAGCCTGGCGTTTGTGGGCAAGTTCGGTGCGCTGCTGCAAAGCATTCCAGTGCCGGTGATGGGCGGGATTCTCTGCCTGTTGTTCGGTTCGATTGCGGCGGTGGGCATGAACACGCTGATTCGCCACAAGATCGACCTGGGCGAGGCACGCAATCTGGTGATTGTTTCGGTGACCCTGGTGTTCGGGATTGGCGGTGTGCTGGTCGGTACCGGGACAGGCCCGGACGACTTCGGTCTCAAAGGCATTGCGCTGTGCGCGGTGGTGGCGATTGCGCTGAATCTGCTGCTGCCAGGCAATGACAGCTGGAAGCACAAAAAGGCGGATGAGCCGCTGCTTTAACAGCGCACACACCCCCTGTGGCGAGGGAGCTCGCTCCCGCTGGGCCGCGAAGCGGCCCCAACCCCTGCAACCGCGAATTTATAGACATACCGTATTTGCAGGATTGACGACTGCTTCGCAGCCGAGCGGGAGCGAGCTCCCTCGCCACAGTTTGTGTTCTTACAACGAGAGCGGCGCTCGCTCACACAAGGCAGTCAACGCCCGCGCCCACTGCGGGTCATCGTTGAGGCAAGGCACCAGCACCAGTTCCTCCCCTCCCGCTTCGCGGAATTGCTCCAGCCCGCGATCGCCAATCTCCTCCAGCGTCTCGATGCAATCGGCAACGAACGCCGGGCACATCACCAGTATTTTCTTCACGCCGCTTTTGGCCAGTTCGTGCAAACGGGCTTCGGTGTAGGGCTCGATCCATTTCGCCCGGCCCAGGCGCGACTGGAACGACACCGACCATTTACCGTCCGGCAGCCCCATGCGTTTGGCGAACTCGGCAGCGCTGCGCAGGCATTGCGCGCGATAACAGGTGGCCAACACTTCAGGCGAAGCGTTCTTGCAGCAATCTTCATTCTTGAAGCAATGCTGGCCGGTGGGGTCGAGCTTGGTCAGATGTCGCTCCGGCAAACCATGAAAACTCAGCAGCAGGTGATCGTGATCCTGCGCCAGATACGGCTTGGCACTGGCGACCAGCGCATCAAGGTATTCCGGCTGATCGTAAAACGGCTGGAGAATCGAGAACTGCACGTCGAGTTTCTTCTCGCGCACGACGCGTTTGGCTTCTTCAATCACCGTGGTCACGGTGCTGTCGGCGAACTGTGGATAAAGCGGCGCGAGGGTGATGCGTTTGTGGCCTTGAGCGGCGAGCTCCAACAATTTGGTCTCAATCGACGGCTCGCCGTAACGCATCGCCAGCTCAACAGGCCCATGTGTCCACTGCGGGGTCATCGCCTGTTGCAGGCGACGGCTGAGCACCACCAACGGCGAGCCCTCCTCCCACCAGATGGACGCGTAGGCATGGGCCGACTGCTCCGGCCGCTTGATCAGAATCAGCGATACCAGCAAACGGCGCACCGGCCACGGCAGGTCGATCACATACGGGTCCATCAGAAATTGATTGAGGTAACTGCGCACATCCGCCACCGAAGTGGAGGCCGGTGAGCCCAGGTTGACCAGAAGCAATGCGTGATCGGTCATGCAACGTCCTATTTCAAAGGCGGCTGGACAGGTCGTCCAGAGCCGCGCGCAAATCAGTGAACCGGAAAGTGAAACCCGCTTCCAGCAAGCGGACCGGCATGGCCTTTTGGCCGCCCAACAACAGCAATGACAGCTCACCCAGGCACACCTTCAATGCCAGGGCCGGCATCGGCATGAACGCGGGACGATGCAGCACAGCACCCAGGGTCTTGGCGAACTCGCTGTTGCGCACCGGTTTCGGTGCGCAGGCATTATAAGGACCGCTGGCATTTTTCTGATGCAGAAGAAAATCAATCAAGGCGATTTGATCGTCGATATGAATCCACGGCATCCACTGCCGACCATTGCCGATAGGCCCGCCCAGCGCCAGTTTGAATGGCAGCAACAGGCGCGACAAAAAGCCGCCATCGGCCGATAGCACCAACCCCGTACGAACCAGGATCACGCGAATACCCAAGGCCTCGGCTCGCTGTGCGGTTTCCTCCCAGGCGATGCACAGCTGACTGGCGAAATCATCGATGACCGGTGCCGATTCCTCGGTCAATTCCCGTTCGCCCCCATCGCCATACCAACCGACAGCAGAACCGGAAATCAGCACGTCGGGTTTCTGCTCGCGGGTCTCGAGCCAGGCCAGCAGGTGTTCGGTCAGCGTAATCCGGCTGCTCCACAACAACGCCTTGCGCTTGGTCGTCCATGGACGATCTGCAATTGGCGCGCCGGCAAGATTGATGATGGCGTCTACCGTTTCCTGGCCGATGTCCTCCAATCGGGAAATTCCGCGCACCTTGGGACCACAGATTTTCGCGACTTTTTCCGGCTCGCGGCTCCAGACCGTCAGGCTATGTCCCTCGCTCAGCCAGTGTCGGCAGAGCTGACGTCCTATCAAACCAGTACCGCCGGTCAGCAATATGTGCATGACTTCTTCCTCGCGTGGCCTTTTATCCTGCTCACTAGTCTATTTTTATAAGCAGGGATCTTTGGTATCGGGCAGTGTCTGTGTTTAACAATAGGCCAACCTGTCAGAACTAGAACGCTAAAAGTTATACCAAAAAACAATATTGTACAGGTTTCAACCCCAGCGTAGTCTGTACAGAAAGGTAAACGAGGCCCCTATGACTGTACCTATCGCAATCATCGGCACCGGCATCGCCGGGCTCTCAGCCGCCCAAGCCCTGACAGAGCTCGGGTATGTCGTTCAACTTTTCGATAAAAGTCGCGGAAGCGGCGGACGCATGTCGAGCAAGCGCAGTGACGCTGGTGCTCTGGACATGGGCGCGCAGTACTTCACGGCGCGTGACCGTCGGTTCGTTACAGAGGTCCAGCGTTGGCAAACCCTTGGCTGGGTCGCCGAGTGGACGCCGCAGCTTTATACCTATCACGGTGGGCAGCTCAATTTGTCACCGGATGAACAGACTCGCTGGGTCGGCACGCCGCGCATGAGCGCGATCACCCGTGGCCTGCTCGGCAATCTTGAAGTGCAATTCGCCTGTCGCATCACCGAGGTCTATCGCGGAGAAGAGCACTGGCATTTGCAAGACGCCGAAGGCTTCACTCACGGCCCGTTCAGTCATGTGGTCATCGCCACGCCAGCCCCTCAGGCGACGGCATTGCTGGCCTCTGCGCCGAAGCTTGCCGGGGCGGCTGCCGGGGTGAAGATGGACCCGACCTGGGCGATTGCCCTGGCCTTCGATACGCCACTGGATACCCCCATGGAAGGTTGCTTCGTGCAAGACAGCCCGCTCGATTGGTTGGCCCGCAACCGCAGTAAACCCGGGCGTGACAACACACTGGACACGTGGGTACTGCATGCCACGAGCGCCTGGAGCCGACAGCACATCGACCTGTCCAAAGAAGCCGTGATCGAACAATTGCATGGGGCCTTCGCCGAGCTGCTGCACAGCGCCATGCCTGCGCCGACGTTCAGCCTGGCCCACCGCTGGCTCTACGCCCGCCCCGCCACCAGTCACGAATGGGGCACGCTGGCCGACGCTGACCTGGGCCTGTATGCCTGTGGCGACTGGTGCCTGTCTGGCCGCGTCGAAGGCGCCTGGCTCAGCGGTCAGGAAGCCGCCCGCCGCTTGCACGAGCACCTGCAGTGAACCGCATTAATCCAGGCAAATTGCTGCTGTCGAAGTGGACAGCAGCCCACCCGCAAAACCGTGAAAAACATTTTTTGGTGACCGAGCTGTTCCGTGATGAGGAAGGCGTCGTGCTGGAAGTTGAAATCCAGGCGGTGTTGACCAAGCGCAGCGAACGGTTTGAATGGCAGGGCCTTCGCAATCAGGACCAGTGGAAAATGGGTTGGTTGTAGGAGGCCGGTAAAAACCTATACAAATAATTTGACTTGTACAGCTTCGAATCTATGATGAGCTTATGTTGTACAGAACCTCGCATCTGTACAAGTTTAGATTCGAGGTGTTCCGATGATCCCTGCCACCGTGAAACCGAAGATTGCCATCAGCGCCTGCCTGATGGGCGCCGAAGTACGCTTTAACGGCGGACACAAAGAATCTCGCCTGTGCAGTCGCACCCTCACTGAATACTTCGATTTCGTCCCGGTTTGCCCGGAAGTCGCCATTGGCCTCGGCATTCCTCGCCAACCGATCCGTCTGGTCGGTGATCCTGAACAACCTCAAGCCGTCGGCACCGTCCTTCCAGAACTCAACGTCACTCGGCCACTGGCTGAATACGGTGAAAAAATGGCGGCGGAACTGGAGGACATCTGCGGCTACATTTTCATGCAGAAATCCCCTTCCTGCGGCCTGGACCGGGTCAAGGTCTACCACGCCAACGGTGCACCTGTGGATGGCGGTGGACGCGGTATCTACGCCCAGGCTTTCTGCTCACGGCACCCGGATTTACCGGTGGAGGAAGACGGGCGGCTGAATGATCCAGTGCTGCGAGAGAACTTCCTGACGCGGGTTTTCGCCTACAGCGCCTGGCAACAACTGTTGAAAGAAGGCCTGACCCGCCGCGGCCTCACCGACTTTCACTCGCGCTACAAATACCTGCTGATGGCCCACAACCCGGTGCAGTACAAAACCCTGGGCAACTTGCTGGGGAACATGGGTCAGACTGACCCGATCGAGTTGGGCCCGCGCTATTTCAGCGAGCTGATGGCGGCCTTGAAGAAATGCGCCACGCGACGCACCCACAGCAACGTCCTGCAACACATCAGTGGTTACCTCAAGCAGGTGATCAGCGCTGAAGACAAACAGGAAGTGCAGCACGTTATCGGCCAATACCGCCACGGCATCGTGCCGCTGGTGGTGCCTTTGACGCTGCTCAAACACTACTTCCGCCAACACCCGGATCCCTACATTGCGCAACAGGTTTACCTGCAACCGCACCCGGAAAACCTCAGCCTGCGAAACGCGATCTAATGAACGACCGACTCGACACCAGCGCCAGCGAAGACCTGGGCGATGATTTCAAAAAAGCGCTCGACGAAGGCTGGCTGCCCATCCGTGAAGTCGCGCGGCAGACCGGCGTCAACGCCGTCACCTTACGTGCCTGGGAACGTCGTTATGGACTGATCGTGCCCCAACGCACGCCCAAAGGTCATAGGCTGTTCTCGGCCGAGCACGTGCAACGCATCCTGACGATTCTCACCTGGCTCAATCGTGGCGTGGCCGTCAGTCAGGTCAAGCAACTGCTCGATACCCCACAAGCCTTGAACGTACCCGTCGAAAGCGATTGGCACGTACTGCGGCATACGTTGCTGCAAGCCGTAACGCAGCTTAACGAGCGCACCCTGGACGACACCGTCAATCAGGCAATGGCGCTGTACCCGCCACGCACCTTGTGCGAGCAGTTACTGATGCCGCTGTTGGCGGACCTGGAGCAACGCTGGAAGGGCCAGTTCGGCGCGCAAATGGAACGCGTGTTTTTTTATTCCTGGCTGCGCAGCAAGTTTGGCGCGCGCATTTACCACAACAACCGTCAACTACGCACCGCGCCGCTGCTGTTGATCAATCACTCGGACCTGCCGCTGGAGCCTGACCTGTGGCTCACCGCCTGGCTGGTCAGTAGCGCCGATTGCCCGGTCGAGGTGTTCGACTGGCCGCTGCCGGCGGGTGAACTGGCGCTGGCGGTGGATCATTTGAAGGCTCGCGGCGTGCTGCTGTATTCCAGCAAAGCCATGAACCTGCCGCAGCTGGTGAAACTATTGAGCGGCGTGAGTTGCCCAAAAATCATTGCCGGCCCAACGGTATGCATCCATTGCGCCGAGTTGTCCGTAAGAACCTCTGAGATCGCTGATTTGTTTCTGGCCGAAGATCCCTTGTCGGCTCACCAGAACCTCGTGCAGCAGGGGCTCATTTAATGGCGACTCTTAATAAAAGTACGGACACCACCATGCAATTGATCTGGCTGCGCAGCGACTTGCGCCTACTCGACAACACGGCGCTCAGCGCGGCTGCGGCGCGCGGCCCGTGCGTGGCGGTGTATGTGTTGAGCCCGCAGCAATGGCTGGAGCATGACGACGCGCCGTGCAAAGTGGATTTCTGGCTGCGCAACCTGAGCGAATTGAGCCGCGCATTGGGCGAATTGAACATCCCCCTGCTGATTCGCGAGGCGTCACGGTGGGATGACGCACCGAAGGTCTTGCTCGATCTCTGCCAGCAATTGAAGGTCGAAGCGGTCCACGTCAACGAGGAGTACGGCATCAATGAAAGCCGGCGTGACGAGCAGGTTGGCGAAGCTCTGAAGGCCGAAGGCATCGGCTTTTACAGCTATCTCGATCAGCTGTTTTTCAAACCTGGCAGCGTGCTGACCAAGACCGGGACCTACTTTCAGGTCTTCAGTCAATTTCGCAAGGTCTGCTACGAACGTCTGCACCGCTCGATACCCGCCATGGTCGTGAAACCCGCAGCGCAGGATTCGCTAGACATTGCCAGCGACAAGATTCCTGCCAGTGTCGAGGGTTTCGAAACGCCCGGCGAACAGCTGCGAGCACTCTGGCCTGCCGGCGAAGCGCAAGCCCGCCTGCGTCTCGATGCCTTCGCCGACGCCCAGATCGATTACTACAAAAACGAGCGCGACTTCCCCGCCAAACCGGGCACCAGTCAACTGTCAGCCTATCTGGCGGCCGGGGTCGTTTCCCCTCGCCAGTGCCTGCACGCGGCCTTGCAAAGCAATCAAGGGGAATTCGAAAGCGGCAAAGTTGGCGCAGTTACCTGGATCAATGAACTGCTGTGGCGTGAATTCTACAAACACATCCTGGTGGGCTACCCACGGGTTTCTCGTCACCGTGCGTTTCGCCCGGAGACCGAAGCGCTGGCGTGGCGCGACGCCCCGGATGAACTGTTGGCCTGGCAGCAGGCCCGCACCGGGCTGCCGATCATCGACGCAGCCATGCGCCAACTGCTTGAAACCGGCTGGATGCACAACCGCCTACGCATGGTGGTGGCGATGTTTCTGACCAAAAACCTGCTGATCGACTGGCGCGAAGGCGAACGCTTTTTCATGCGCCACCTGATTGATGGCGACCTGGCGGCAAACAACGGTGGCTGGCAGTGGAGCTCATCCACCGGCACCGACTCGGCGCCCTACTTCCGGATATTCAACCCGCTGAGCCAGTCCGAGAAATTCGACGCCGAAGGCGTGTTCATCAAGCACTGGCTGCCTGAGCTGGCCGGACTGGACAAGAAGCAAGTGCACAACCCGGCAGACGTCGGCGGATTGTTCGGCGTGGCGGATTATCCATCGCCCATCGTCAACCTGAGCACGTCTCGACAGCGTGCCCTGGCCGCATTCAAAAACCTGCCCTCGCGGCAGGCGCAAGATTGAAAAGGAGATTGGGATGAGTCTTACACCTCCACGACGGTATTGGTTGACTGGTGCCAGCAGCGGTATCGGTGCCGCGCTGGCTGAAGAGATACTTAAGACTGGCGCACACCTGGCCGTGAGCTCACGCTCGGTGGCGCCGTTGAAAGTCTTGTCCCAACGCTATCCGGGGCAAGTGCTGGTCGTGCCTGGTGATCTGACCAACAGCCAGAAAGTGCGAGAGATCGGCGAACAGATTGCTGAAGCCTGGGGATCTCTGGACACCGTGATTCTTAACGCCGGTACGTGCGAATACGTCGATGCCCAGCAGTTCGATGCTTCGATCATCGAGCACGTGGTGCGGACCAATCTGCTCGCCAGCGCCTACTGCATCGAAGCGGCCTTGCCTTTGTTGCGCGCCGGGACTGCGCCGCATCTGGTCGGCATGGCAAGCTCGGTGACTTACCTTCCGCTGCCCCGAGCCGAGGCCTATGGCGCTTCGAAGGCGGGCCTTCGTTACCTGTTCGAATCGCTGCGCATTGATGTGGCGTCTGAGGGCATCGAGGTCACGGTGGTCAGCCCGGGCTTTGTCGATACACCGCTCACGGCCAAAAACGATTTCCCGATGCCCCTCAGCTGGCCTGTCGATAAAGCCGCGCGGCACATTTTTGCCAAACTTGCGAACCGTCCACTGGAGATCGCGTTTCCGGCGCTGTTCATGGCCGCCCTGTGGCCGCTGTCGAAACTGCCCAATCGCATTCAGCTTGAGATCGGCAAACGCATGGTGCGCAGCAATCCGCCCATCAAGGACACACCGTGAACATCGCCATCATCGGCAGCGGTATCTCGGGGCTGACGAGCGCCTACCTGCTCAACCGCAGTCACGAGATCACTGTGTTCGAAGCCAGCGACTGGGTCGGCGGGCACACCCACACCGTGGACGTGACGGTCGAGGGTCGAAGCTACGCCGTGGACACCGGGTTCATCGTATTCAATGACTGGACCTACCCCAATTTCATTCGCTTGCTGGAACAGCTTGGCGTGGGCTTCAAACCCACCGAGATGAGCTTCTCGGTCACCGATCCGGACAGTGGCCTGGAGTACAACGGCAACAACCTCAACAGCCTCTTCGCCCAGCGGCGCAATCTGTTGTCACCTGGGTTCTGGGGCATGTTGCGTGACATCCAGCGCTTCAATAAGGAGGCGCTACGCGACCTCCAGGAAGAGCGGATCGACAGCACCACCACGCTGGATGATTACCTCAAAGCCGGTGGCTATGGTGAGCGTTTCATCCTGCATTACATCGTCCCGATGGGCGCGGCGATCTGGTCGATGTCCATGGCCGACATGCTCGGTTTTCCGTTGCAGTTATTTGTACGGTTTTTCAAGAATCACGGCTTGCTGTCCATCAACAATCGGCCGCAGTGGCAGGTGATCGAAGGCGGCTCCAGCGCCTACATCGAGCCGTTGACCGCTTCGTTCCGTGAACGCATTCGGTTGAATTGCGCCGTGACCCGGGTCGAGCGCGATGAGGAGGGTGTGGTTATCCACAGCGCCGCCGGTATCGAGCGGTTCGACAAAGTGGTGTTCGCTTGCCACAGCGATCAGGCACTGAAACTGCTGGCGGCACCGAGCGACGCCGAACAATCGATCCTCGGCGCCCTGCCCTATGCCGACAATGAGGTGGTGCTGCACACCGACACGCGTCTGCTACCCCAGCGCAAACTTGCCTGGGCCAGCTGGAATTACCGCCTCGGTGGCCCAGGCCATACACGGGCCGCCGTAACGTACGACATGAACATCCTGCAAGGCATCCAGAGCGACATCACGTTCTGTGTCAGCCTGAACCAGAGCGCGGGCATCAGCCCCTTCAAGGTTCTCGCCAAATACACCTACGCGCATCCGCAATACAGCCTGGCTGCCGTTACCGCACAGGGGCGTTGGGAAGAATTGAACGGCATTGAGCACACCTGGTATTGCGGCGCGTATTGGGCCAACGGTTTTCACGAGGATGGCGTAGTCAGTGCGTTGCGGGTTGCCCATGCGTTTGGAGAGCAGCTGTGAACAGCGCCCTCTACAGCGGCTGGATCGCCCATCGCCGATTCGCCCCGCGGCGTCATGAATTCCGCTACCGGATCGGTCTGTTGTACCTGGACCTCGACGAACAGGACGAAGTACTGGGGTTATCGCCGATGTCGGGCAATAGTCGCTTTTCGCCATTCTCATTTCGCGAAACCGATTACCTCAGAACCTACACCCGCCGCGGCATGCGTCTGATTGATGCGGTGCGCCTACAGGTCGGGGAAGCACTCGGACATGTTCCCCAAGGCTCGATCTGCCTGCTGACTCAAGCCCGTAGCTGGGGCCTGTCGTTCAATCCGGTGAGCTTTTTCTATTGCCATGAAGCGGACGGTCAACTGGCAGCGATTCTCTGCGAAGTCAGCAACACGCCCTGGCGCGAACGCTATCACTACGTGCTGCCGGCCAAGACCCCGGAAGATCTGGGCGACTTCCATCAGCACTTCGCCGTGGCCAAGGCCTTTCACGTCTCGCCGTTTTTGCCCCGGGACCTTGAATACCGAATGAGCTTCAGCCCGGCCGCGAAAAAACTCGGCGTGCACATGGCTGACTGGCAGGGCGAACTGAAGCTCTTCGACGCCACGCTCAATCTGCAACGTGAGGCCCTGGATCGCGCCAGCCTGCACCGTTACCTGCGGCGTTTTCCGTGGATGACCGCGAAAACCTGCCTGGCGATTTACTGGCAAGCCCTTCGCCTGCTGCTCAAGGGCACACCGATTTTTGCTCATCGACCTGCCGACGGCAGCTTTAAAATCGCCACAGTTCCCCCCAAGGATCGCCGCCATGAAATCCTCTAGCGTCACGGCCAAAGCCCCCCTGCTCAGTACCAACGGCCTGACCGGAACGCTGTTGCGTCGGGGCGTACTGCGTCAGCTGGCACACCTCAAGCACGGGCAACTGGTGGTGGTTGAAGACGGCGAACGCCACGTTTTCGGCACCCAGGGCAGTCACTTGCTGGGAGAGATTCAGATCCTCAATGCCGCAGCGTGGGGATTGGTGGCGAGCAACGGTTCGATCGGTGCCGGGGAAGCGTTTATTCATGGCTACTGGAGTTCGCCCGACCTCACGGCGGTGGTGCGGGTGTTTGTCAGCAACCTTGACGTGCTGGACGCGCTGGAAGGTGGCCTGGCGAAACTCGGCCGGCCCTTCGTTCAAGGACTGCACTGGCTGAACCGCAATACCCGCAAGGGTTCGCAAAAGAACATCGCCGCCCATTACGACCTCGGCAACGACCTGTTTGAACAGTTTCTCGATCCGACCATGATGTATTCGGCCGCCCAGTTCCTGACGCCCGAAGACAGCCTTGAGCAAGCGCAGCTGAACAAGCTGGAGCGGATTTGTCAGAAGCTGGCGCTCAAGCCGACCGATCACTTGCTGGAAATCGGCACAGGTTGGGGCAGCATGGCGCTGTATGCCGCGCAGCAATATGGCTGCAAAGTCACCACCACGACGCTTTCCAAAGAGCAATACGCCTTCACTGCGCAACGTATTGAAGCGCTCGGGCTGCAAGATCAGGTGACGCTGTTGCTGTCCGATTACCGCGACCTGACGGGCCAATACGACAAGCTGGTGTCGATCGAGATGATCGAAGCCGTCGGGCATCGCTTTCTGCCGACCTACTTCAAGCAATGCGCGCATTTGCTCAAGAGCAACGGACTGATGCTGTTGCAGGCCATCACCATTCGCGATCAACGCTACGAACAGGCCAAGAGCAACGTCGACTTCATTCAGCGTTACATCTTCCCCGGCGGCGCCCTGCCCTGCGTGCAAAAGATGCTCGAGATCGTCAGCCGCGACACCGATATGAACCTGCTGCACATGGAAGATTTCGGCCTGCATTACGCCAGGACACTGCGCCTGTGGCACGAGAACTTTCGCCGGGCCCACGGCCGCCTGAGCGAATTGGGTTACGACGATTATTTCCTGCGCCTGTGGGAGTTTTACCTGTGTTACTGCGAAGGTGGCTTCCTGGAGCGCACCATCGGCACGGCGCAATTGCTGCTGGCCAAACCATCAGCAATCACCGCGCCGCTGCTGGGCCGTTTCGATGCTTGAACGCCTGACCAACGCCGCGTTGTTTCAATTGGGCTGGCTCGCGTGCGTGGTTGGTGGCGACAGTCTTTGGTTGTTGGTGCCGTTGGCAGCGTTAGTGATTCATCTGCTGTGGATAAGTCGTTGGGCGGATGAAGGCCGACTGATCCTCAGCGTGGTTCTGTTGGGCACGACCGTGGACAGTACATTGCGCTGGTTGGGGGTGTTCGATTTCGCCGATGTGGCACCCCTCATACCGCTATGGCTGATGCTGCTATGGGCGCTGCTCGCGACGACCTTGCGCCATTGCCTGGCCTGGAGCGCCCATCCGTGGTGGCTCGCCAGTGCATTGGGCGCGATCGGTGGGCCGCTGTCATATTACGCAGGCAGCCAACTGGCGGGAGTGCAATTTCCCTACGGACCATGGGTGACACTGATCGGCCTCGGCTTACTGTGGGCGATGCTATTTCCCACGCTGCATTTCATGGCCCAGCGACTGGCTTCGGACACCCATCGTTAAACGTCTGTCAGGCCTTTTACACTCACAAGGCACACTGCCTTACACTGCGCGCCATGAAGACCATTCCCCATACGCAAATCGCCGAGCCGGCGGTCGCATGCTCGACCTGCGCAGCGTGCTGCTGTCAGCTCGAAGTCATGCTGATCACGGACACGGGCGTGCCTGAACGTTTTATCGATACCGATGACTGGGGCGGGGAAGTGATGCTGCGTCTGGATGACGGCTGGTGTGCCGCGCTGGATCGCAACACCATGATGTGCACGATCTACGAAAAGCGTCCGCTGATCTGCCGGGAATTCGAGATGGGTGCACCGGAATGCATCGAGGAAAGACAGGGCATTACGACGGCGTATCGGTGATTTTTGGCCCACCGTGGATCATATGTGGGAGCTGACCTGCTCCCACAGTGATCAGTGCTTACAACGGCATTGTGTAATGCAGGGCGTAGCTTTCTACGCCGTCGTTGTGGTTGGCCAGTCCGGCATTGGAATAGTGTGTAGCCCGAATCCCGACTTCATGACCGCCCGCAAAGCGCAGACCGAAACCTAGACGGTCTTCAAACTGAAAAGACTGACCGATGTTGTTGTCTTCCAGCTGGGTATCGGAGAAGAACGCAACCCCAATGCCTGCCTCGATGTAAGGCTTGACGTTTTGACCGGCAAATTCGTAAACGAACACCGGAGCAAACGACAGGCTGTTGTTGCTGGAAGTCTTGTCGCCCTCCCAATAGGTATAGGCGCCGCTCCAGAAACCGGTCAGGCGACCCACATCGCTCTGCCACCAGCTCTTGTCCCAGTCGAACTGCATGCCCAACCGGTAGGTCATGGTTGAGTCGCTGGTCGCGCCGACTGCGAACTCCACGCCTGCCGCCTGTGCAGTAATACTTTGCCCCATCAGTGCGGCCGCAATCGCGGCCAAGCAGAATAGTCGCTTCACTAGAAACATCCTTTTCCGAACGATTTTCGTATGGTTTTTTGGGTGCAGCTCAACATTCAAAGCTATAGAAGTCGACGATTAGTCAGAAGTTCAGACGGTTTCGGGACTTTTCACATTTTTTTTACAAGTCGAAGCTACGCACAATGCCGGTGGAATTCCAGAGTACCGGCAACACATTACTAAAATGTTCCGGATCGGCACTCGTCCAGAACTGTGCGGCGCGAGCAGGCCCATCAGCGAGCAACTCACGTTCTGCCAACAGGCGCTGAAGTTGCCGTGCTACCGCAGCACCGGTGTCGATCAGGCTGATGTGCTCTGGGATCATCTGCTTTAGCAAAGGCTTTAGGAAGGGGTAATGCGTGCAGCCGAGAATGATCGTGTCACACCCTGCGGCCAGCAGCGGCGCGACATAGCTGCCAAGCAACGTTCGCAAGGCCGGACTGTGCAGATCACCGTTCTCGATCAACTCCACCAGACCGGGACATGGCTGGGTAATCACGCGCACATCGGTGGCAAAGCGGTCGAGCAGCGCGGCGAACTTGGCACTCTGCAATGTCCCGGTGGTGGCGAGGACACCGACCACGCCACTGCGCGTTGCAGCTGCGGCAGGCTTGACTGCGGGCTCCATGCCAACGATGGGCCACTCGGGGTAATCGCGGCGCAAATCTGCGACACCTGCCACCGTCGCGGTGTTGCAGGCCAGCACCAGCGCCTTGGCGCCCTGCTGCTGAAAAAAGCCGGCCATTACGCTGCAACGATGGCGGATGAATTCCGGGGTTTTCTCGCCATAGGGAACGTTCCCGCAATCGGCGACGTACAGCAGGGACTCGTCAGGCAGCAAACGCTGGATTTCAGCCAGCACCGAGAGTCCACCGACACCGGAGTCGAACACGCCAATCGGCGCTTCACGCATGTTTCGACCCACAAACGCCGCAACCCGGATCTCGCTTGACGCGCAATTCCCGAAACCGTGTGCCCAGGGCATCAATCAACAACAATCGACCCACCAGCGGCTCGCCAAAACCTGCCAGCAGTTTCAGCGCTTCGAGGGCCTGGAGGCTGCCGACCAAACCGACCAAGGGACCGATTACGCCGGCTTCGCTGCAGGTCAGCTCGGCTTCGCTGCCGTGTCCGTATAAACAGTGGTAGCAAGGGCTTTCCGGGCGCCGTGGATCGAACACCGACAATTGCCCTTCGAGGCGAATGGCGGCGCCGCTCACCAAAGGCTTACCGGCCATCACACACGCGGCGTTGACCGCTTCGCGGGTGGAGAAATTATCGGAACAGTCCAGCACCAGGTCCACCGCCGCTACCGCAGCAGCGAGGGAATCCTCGTCCAGCGCAGTGCGATGGGCGATCAGCTGAATCTCGGGATTGATGGCGCTTAATCGGCGGATGGCCGAGTCGACCTTGCTGACACCAACGCTGTCGGTGTCATGAATGATCTGGCGTTGCAAATTGGTCAGGTCGACGCTGTCGAAGTCCGCCAGATGCAGCTCGCCAACACCGGCAGCCGCCAGGTACAGCGCAACCGGCGAACCGAGACCGCCGAGGCCGACAATCAGGACACGGCTTGCTTTGAGTCGCAGCTGACCGTCGATATCGACGTGCTGCAACAGAATCTGACGGCTGTAGCGCAACAATTCCTGATCATTTAGCACGGCAAGCGTCCCAGGCTGATACGTTCGTGACCGCCCAGATCGGTGCGGCTGTGCACTTCTTCAAAACCACGGGTCAGCAGCAGATCGCGCACTGCCAAGGCCTGATCGTAACCGTGTTCGAGCATCAGCCATCCCCCCGCTTCAAGGTAGTCCGGCGCCTGGGCGACGATCAAACGCAGATCGTCGAGCCCGTCGATACCGGCAACCAGGGCGCTGGCCGGCTCGAAGCGCACGTCGCCTTCGACCAGATGCGGATCGGCGCTGGCGATGTAAGGCGGGTTGCTGATGATCAGTTCGAAGCGCTGACCTTCCAGGGCACTGAACCAATGGCTGCTCAGCACAGTGGCATTGTTCAGGTGCAGACGCTGGCGATTGCGTTCGGCCAGGGCAACGGCTTCGAGTACGCGATCCACCGCGGTGACCTTCCATGCCGGGCGCTCACTGGCCAGGGCCAGGGCAATCGCGCCGCTGCCGGTGCCGAGGTCGAGAACCCTGGCAGGGGTGGCCGGGAGCAATTCCAGCGCGGTCTCTACCAGCAATTCGGTGTCCGGACGCGGGATCAGGGTGTGCGGGGCGACCTCCAGGTCCAGCTTCCAGAAACCTTGCTGGCCAAGGATGTAGGCCACCGGCTCCCCGCCGCGACGACGTTGCAGGAATTCGGCGAACTTCAGCGCCGCTTCGCTCGGCACGATGCGTTCCGGCCAGGTATGCAGGAAGCTGCGGGGCTTGCCCAGCGCAGCCGCCAGCAACAACTCGGCATCCAGACGTGCAGAGGGCGAGTCGGGCAAATCGGCGGCGCGTAACAAACTGGCAATGATGGTCATTTACTCACCTATCGCTGCGAGTTGGTCGGCCTGGTACTCGGCCAGCAACGGCTCGATCACCGCATCGACGCCACCGGCGAGGATTTCATCAAGGGAGTACAGCGTCAGGTTGACCCGGTGATCAGTCACCCGGCCCTGCGCAAAGTTGTAGGTACGAATCCGCTCTGAACGATCCCCTGAACCCACCAGCAACTTGCGCTCGCTGGCGATGGCATTGGCGGCAGCGCTGGTTTGCTGGTCGTTCAGCTTGGCCGACAGCCAGGCCATCGCCCGCGCGCGGTTCTTGTGCTGGGAACGTTCTTCCTGGCACTCCACGACGATACCGGACGGTATGTGCGTGATGCGAATAGCAGAGTCAGTCTTGTTGACGTGCTGACCGCCCGCGCCAGAGGATTTGTAGGTATCGACCCGGATATCCGCCGGGTTGATCTCGATCGCTTCCTGCTCGTCCGGTTCAGGCAACACCGCTACGGTGCAGGCCGAGGTGTGGATGCGGCCCTGGGATTCGGTGGCCGGTACGCGCTGTACGCGGTGGACGCCGGACTCGAATTTCAGTTTGCCGTAGACATTTTCGCCCTCAACTCGCGCGATGACTTCTTTATAGCCACCGTGCTCACCGATGTTCTCCGAAAGGATCTCCACCCGCCAGCCGCGACGCTCGGCGTAGCGTGAATACATGCGAAACAGATCGCCCGAGAAAATCGCCGCCTCATCACCGCCAGTACCGGCACGGATCTCGAGGAACACGTTGCGACCGTCGTTCGGATCCTTGGGCAGCAGCATGCGTTGCAGATTGGCTTCGATTTCGATCAGTTGCTCTTTGGCTTCGCGGACTTCTTCCACGGCCATTTCGCGCATGTCCGGGTCGCTGTCCTTGAGCAGCGCCTGAGCACCTTCAAGATCACTCTGTACCTTGAGCAACTGTTTATAGGTTTCGACGATCGGCTCGACTTCCGCGTATTCCTTGGAATAGGTGCGGAATTTGGTCTGGTCGGAAATGACTTCACCGTCGCCAAGGAGGGCGGTCAGTTCCTCGAAACGGTCCTGGAGGATATCCAGCTTATTGAGCAGTGACGCTTTCATTGCGTTTTTTTATCCGAAAAGCTATCCGATGAGCCCTCACCGAGGGCAAAGAGTTCCTGGGCCATTGCCAGTGCGTCGAGGCGTCCTTCGGCAGAAAGCTTTTTCAACTGCACGCTCGGGGCGTGCAGGAGTTTGTTGGTCAGGCCCCGCGCCAATTGCACCAGCACGTCTTCGGCGCTGCTGCCATTGGCCAGCATCCGCTGGGCCTTCTGCAATTCTTCGTCGCGCATGCGCTCGCTTTGTTGGCGATAGGCCTTGAGCACATCCACTGCGGCCAGTTCACGCAGGCGGACCATGAAGTCTTCAGCGCCGATCGAGACCATCTCTTCCGCCGCTTGGGCAGCGCCTTGACGGCTTTTGAGGTTCTCGGCGACGACTTCATGGAGATCGTCGACGCTGTAGAGGTAAACGTCGTCAAGCTCGCCGACTTCCGGCTCGATATCCCGAGGCACGGCGATGTCGACCATGAAAATCGGTTTGTGCTTGCGCAGCTTCAAGGCACTTTCGACGGCGCCCTTGCCCAGGATCGGCAGCTGGCTGGCGGTAGAGCTGATAACGATGTCACTGCGCACGAGTTCTGCCGGGATATCCGACAGCAATACGGCGTGAGCGCCGAACTGTTCGGCCAGGATGCTCGCGCGTTCCAGTGTGCGGTTGGCAACCACGATACGTTTCACACCCAGTTCGTGCAGATGACGGGCGACCAGGGTGATGGTCTCGCCGGCGCCAATCAGCAGGGCCTGGCTGCGCTGCAGATCGCTGAAGATCTGTTTCGCCAGGCTGACTGCGGCGAACGCCACGGAAACAGGGTTTTCGCCAATGGCAGTGTCGGTACGCACCTGCTTGGCCGCATTGAACGTCGCCTGGAACAGACGCCCGAGCAATGGACCGATAGTGCCGGCCTCGCGGGCCACGGCGTAGGCGGACTTCATCTGACCGAGAATCTGCGGTTCGCCCAGTACCAGCGAATCCAGCCCGGAGGCGACCCGCATCATGTGACGAACTGCCGCATCATCTTCGTGCACGTAAGCGCTCGAACGCAGCTCGTCGAGGCTCAAATGATGGTAATCGGCCAGCCAGCGCAACACGACGTCAGCCGAAAGGTGATCCTGTTCTATATAGAGTTCACTGCGATTGCAGGTGGAGAGGATCGCAGCTTCGCGGCTGTCGGTAAGTCGGCAGAGCTGCTGCAAGGCCTCCACCAGCTGCTCAGGGGTAAAGGCCACGCGCTCGCGGACGTCTACTGAAGCAGTCTTGTGGTTGATACCGAGTGCAAGGAAGGCCATTCAAAGTCGCAGATGGTGACGTGAAGCCGGCAATTGTCCTACTTCGACACAACGAGAACAACTACTCGATCTCTATCGCCTTGGTAGGCATCACCCGAAACTGCGAGCGCTTCTCGTTTACACGAAGCGTACACCGGTCCTTGTGGGAGCTGGCTTGCCTGCGATGGACTGACAGACACCGCTGGCTCCCTGTGAAAACTCGTCATCGTTAACGACCATCGCTGGCAAGCCAGCTCCCACAGGGCACGGCGCATCGGTAAATTGCCGGGCCGGTTATGTTTGGCCGAAGGCTTGTGTCATGATGATCTGACCGCAGGTTAGTCGTCCTCTTCCTATATGAATAGATCTTCCGCGTTGCTCCTCGCTTTTGTCTTCCTCAGCGGCTGCCAGGCCATGGCACCCGTTTCGTCGGACGGTACGCCGCCGACTGAAGACAGCACCCCCGCCCCTGAAAAACCCAAGGTCTATGGCTCGTTCAGCGAAGAAACCGTCTTCAGCCTGTTGAGTGCGGAACTGGCTGGCCAGCGCAATCGTTTCGACATTGCCCTGGACAACTACGTGACCCAGGCCATCAACACTCAGGATCCGGGAATTTCCGAGCGGGCATTCCGTATTGCCGAGTATCTGGGCGCTGATCAGGCGGCGCTGGACACTGCACTCATCTGGGCAAAAAACGCCCCGGATGACCTCGAAGCGCAACGGGCCGCCGCAGTGCAACTGGCTCGCGCCGGGCGCTACGACGACTCCATGGTCTATATGGAGAAGGTCCTGCAGGGCAAAGGCGACACGCATTTCGACTTCCTCGCCTTGTCCGCGGCCGACACGGACCAGGACACCCGCGATGGTTTGATGAAAAGTTTCGATCGTTTGTTGCAGCGTCATCCCAACAACGGCCAGCTGATTTTCGGCAAGGCCTTGCTGTTGCAACAGGACGGCGATGCCAAGGGCGCATTGGCCCTGCTCGAAGACAATCCACCGGAAGATGGCGAGATAGCCCCGATTCTGCTGCGGGCACGCTTGCTGCAATCTCTCGATCGTGGCGATGAAGCCTTGCCGCTGCTGCAAAAAAGCATCAAGAAGTACCCGGACGACAAACGCCTGCGCCTGACTTACGCACGAATGCTGGTTGAACAGGACCGCATGGAAGACGCCAAAGTCGAGTTTTCGAGCCTGGTCCAGCAGTACCCCGAAGACGATGAACTGCGCTATTCCCTGGCGTTGGTGTGCCTGGAAGCCAAGGCCTGGGAAGAGGCCAAAGGTTATCTTGAGGACTTGATTGCCCGGGACAGCCACGTCGATTCGGCGCACCTGAACCTTGGGCGCATCGCTGAAGAGCGCAACGATCCACAGGGTGCACTGATCGAATACGCACAAGTGGGCCCGGGTAATGATTACCTGCCGGCGCAATTGCGTCAGGCCGACATCCTCATGAACAACGGCAAGACGGCTGAAGCTCAAAGTCGCCTGGCAGCCCAGCGTGACGAGCAGCCGGACTACGCGATTCAGTTGTACCTGATCGAAGCGGAGACCCTGTCCGCCAACAAACAACCGGACAAGGCGTGGGCCGTGTTGCAGAAAGCCTTGCAGCAATACCCGGACGATCTGAATCTGCTGTACACCCGCGCCATGCAGGCGGAAAAGCGTAATGACCTGGCGCAGATGGAGAAAGACCTGCGGCTGATCATCAAACGCGACCCGGACAATGCAATGGCGTTGAACGCCCTCGGCTACACCCTGTCTGACCGTACAACGCGCTACACCGAAGCCAAGGCCCTGATTGAACAGGCGCACCAGATCAATCCGGATGACCCGGCAGTGCTCGACAGCCTCGGCTGGGTGAACTTCCGACTGGGCAACCTCGATGAAGCCGAGCGCTATTTGCGTCAGGCACTGGAGCGCTTCCCCGATCAGGAAGTCGCAGCTCACCTTGGCGAAGTCCTGTGGGCCAATGGCAAGCAACGGGAAGCGAAGCAAATCTGGGGCAAGTTCCTCAAGGAACAGCCCGACAGCCCAATTCTGCGCGGTACCATCAAGCGCCTGACCGGATCAGAGACTCTTTAAGATTATGTTTTTGCGCCATTTCATTGTTTTCAGTTTTATCGCCCTGCTCGCCGGTTGCGCGGGTTTCGGCGCCCGCGAGTCGGTCGAGGGTCACGGCAACACCGCCCAATGGCGTGAACACAAACAGCAATTGACTGGCCTTGATGGCTGGCAGATCAATGGCAAGATCGGCATTCGCGCGCCTAAAGATTCGGGCAGCGGCACCCTGTTTTGGCTACAGCGTCAGGATTATTACGACATTCGCCTCTCCGGCCCCTTGGGTCGCGGCGCGGCTCGCTTGACGGGTCGCCCCGGAAAAGTCTCGCTGGAAGTTGCTAATCAGGGCCGCTACGAAGCGCCGAACCCGGAAATCCTGCTGGAAGAACAGCTGGGCTGGAAGCTGCCGGTGTCCAATCTGGCCTGGTGGGTCCGCGGGCTCCCCGCACCTGATAGTAAAAGCCGTTTGACCCTGGACGCGGACAGCCGCCTGGCCAATCTGGAACAGGATGGCTGGCAGGTGGAATATTTGAGCTACGCGGAACAAAACGGCTTTTGGCTGCCTGAGCGCATCAAGCTGCACGGCACCGACCTTGACGTCACGCTGGTGATCAAGGAATGGCAGCCACGCAAATTGGGGCAGTGAACATGACTGCTCCGCGCTTGACGCTGCCCTCCCCCGCCGAACTCAACCTGATGCTGCACATCCTCGGTCGCCGTGAAGACGGCTATCACGAGCTGCAGACTATTTTTCAGTTTCTCGATTACGGCGATGAGATCACCTTCGCCGTGCGCGACGATGGCGTGATTCGACTGCACACCGAATTCGATGGCGTCCCCCATGACAGCAACCTGATCGTCAGGGCCGCGAAAAAACTTCAGGAGCAATCGGGTTGCTCGCTTGGCATCGACATCTGGATCGAAAAAATTCTGCCCATGGGTGGCGGCATCGGTGGCGGCAGCTCCAATGCCGCGACGACACTGCTCGGCTTGAACCATCTCTGGCAACTGGGTTGGGACGAGGATCGGTTGGCTGTACTGGGTCTTACGCTGGGCGCTGATGTCCCGGTTTTCGTGCGCGGTCACGCGGCTTTTGCCGAAGGCGTGGGCGAGAAACTGACCCCTGTAGACCCCGAAGAACCGTGGTATCTAGTGCTGGTGCCGCAAGTATCTGTAAGTACAGCAGAAATTTTTTCAGATCCGCTGTTGACACGTAACACTCCTCCCATTAAAGTGCGCCCCGTTCCCAAGGGAAACAGTCGAAATGACTGCTTACCGGTGGTAGCAAGGCGTTATCCAGATGTACGTAACGCATTGAATTTGTTAGGTAAATTTACCGAAGCAAAACTCACCGGAACTGGAAGTTGTGTGTTTGGGGGCTTCCCAAGCAAAGCTGAAGCTGATAAAGTCTCGGCCCTTCTTACAGAGACCCTTACAGGGTTTGTAGCGAAAGGAAGCAACGTTTCGATGTTGCATCGCAAGCTGCAAAGTCTGCTCTAAAGGAATCGAGTACTGGGTACTCGTTGCAACAGATACAGGGGCGTCGCCAAGCGGTAAGGCAGCAGGTTTTGATCCTGCCATGCGTTGGTTCGAATCCAGCCGCCCCTGCCATTTTCTATACTCATCCAGGTTACCCTCAGCCTCTAGGTACTGCGCGTGTCCAAGATGATGGTCTTTACGGGGAACGCTAACCCCGATCTGGCTCGACGTGTCGTACGTCAGCTGCATATCCCTCTCGGTGACATCTCTGTCGGCAAGTTTTCCGACGGCGAAATTACAGCCGAGATCAATGAAAACGTCCGCGGTAAAGATGTTTTCATTATTCAGCCGACTTGCGCTCCGACCAACGATAACCTGATGGAACTGGTAGTGATGGCTGATGCCTTCCGCCGCTCCTCGGCTACTCGTATCACTGCTGTAATTCCTTACTTTGGTTATGCCCGTCAGGATCGCCGTCCGCGTTCCGCACGTGTGGCTATCAGCGCGAAAGTCGTCGCTGACATGCTTACCGTAGTCGGCATCGATCGTGTTCTCACGGTTGATTTGCATGCTGACCAAATCCAGGGTTTCTTCGATATTCCGGTAGATAACATCTACGGCTCCCCGGTACTGGTGGATGACATTGAAGATCAGCGCTTCGAAAACCTGATGATTGTATCCCCGGACATTGGTGGCGTCGTGCGTGCACGTGCCGTTGCCAAATCCCTGGGTGTTGATCTCGGGATCATCGACAAACGCCGTGAGAAAGCCAATCACTCTGAAGTGATGCATATCATCGGTGATGTCGAAGGGCGTACCTGTATTCTGGTCGATGACATGGTCGATACCGCCGGCACTCTGTGCCACGCGGCCAAGGCCTTGAAAGAGCATGGCGCTGCCAAGGTTTTCGCCTACTGCACACACCCTGTGCTGTCCGGTCGGGCGATCGAAAACATTGAAAATTCCATGCTGGACGAACTGGTGGTGACCAACACCATCCCGTTGTCCGCTGCTGCTCAAGCCTGCTCGCGTATCCGTCAACTGGATATCGCGCCGGTAGTTGCCGAAGCGGTCCGCCGCATCAGCAATGAAGAATCGATCAGCGCGATGTTCCGCTAAGGGCCCTGCCCTTCTCGAATGTCTCGTTGACGAAAAGCGCCCCGCCCCGGCATTCCTGTCGGGGCGGGGCTTTTTTGCCCATATCGCCTTTAGCGCTGGTCGCAAACGCTGGGGCGAATGTGGTTATTTTGGAGATACAACATGAACGATTTTACTCTGAATGCTGAAGTGCGTTCCGACCTGGGGAAAGGTGCGAGCCGCCGCCTGCGTCGTCTCGCAAGCCTGGTACCTGCTGTAGTTTACGGTGGCGAAAAAGCCCCTGAATCCATCAGCATGCTGGCTAAAGAAGTTGCCAAACTGCTCGAAAACGAAGCGGCTTACAGCCACATCATCGAGCTGAACGTTGGCGGCACCAAGCAAAACGTAATCATCAAAGCTCTGCAGCGTCACCCGGCCAAAGGCCACGTGTTGCATGCTGACTTCGTACGCGTTGTAGCTGGCCAGAAACTGACCGCTATCGTGCCTGTACACTTTGTTGGTGAAGAAGCTCCGATCAAGAAAGGCGGCGAAGTTTCGCACGTTGTTTCGGAAATCGAAGTGACCTGCCTGCCAAAAGACCTGCCTGAATTCATCGAAGTCGATCTGGCTGACGCCGAAATCGGTTCGATCATTCACCTGTCTGACCTCAAAGCCCCTAAAGGCGTTGAGTTTGTTGCTCTGGCACACGGTGATGACAAGGCAGTTGCCAACGTTCACGCCCCACGTGTTGCTCCAGAAGCTACTGAAGAAGGCGAAGCAGAGTAATTTCACTCTGTTCGCCGGAGTGACCGGTAACATCGCGGACTAGTACGTAGCGAGAAAGCGGGCGAGAACGCGGAGTTTACATAATGGTAAATGAGCACTTGTCGTCCACTTTCGCCGCACATGCTTGCGGCGATGTTAACCACCACTCCAAGGAAGGGCCCCTATCGTGACTGCCATCAAACTGATCGTTGGCCTGGGAAATCCAGGCGCTGAATACGAACAGACCCGGCATAACGCAGGGGCCCTTTTTGTTGAGCGCATCGCGAACGCACAAGGCGTAAATCTTGTGGCGGATCGCAAATATTTCGGCCTGACCGGACGCTATTCGCATCAGGGTCAGGATGTTCGCCTGCTGATTCCCACCACCTACATGAACCGCAGCGGCCAGGCCGTCGCGGCACTCGCTGGATTCTTCCGCATCAAGCCTGAAGAAATCCTGGTGGCGCATGACGAACTGGATCTGCCTCCGGGCGTTGCCAAACTCAAACAGGGCGGCGGCCACGGCGGTCACAACGGGTTGCGCGACATCATTGCGCAACTGGGCAATCAGAATACCTTTTACCGCTTGCGGCTTGGCATTGGCCACCCAGGCGTTGCCAGTATGGTTTCAAATTTCGTCCTGGGTCGTGCGCCACGCGCCGAACAGGAAAAACTCGATGCCAGCATCGACTTTGCCCTCGGCGTGCTGCCGGATATCCTCGCCGGTGAATGGAACCGCGCGATGAAAAACCTGCACAGCCAAAAGGCCTGACTCTTATCCGAGGGGAAACACCATGGGATTCAATTGCGGCATCGTCGGCCTGCCTAACGTCGGCAAGTCCACCCTGTTCAACGCCTTGACCAAATCCGGGATCGCGGCCGAGAACTTCCCCTTCTGCACCATCGAGCCGAACACCGGTATCGTGCCGATGCCGGATGCACGACTGGAAGCCCTGGCTGCCATCGTCAATCCAAAGCGCATCCTGCCGACCACCATGGAATTCGTCGACATCGCAGGCCTGGTTGCCGGCGCCTCGAAAGGTGAAGGCCTGGGTAACAAGTTCCTCGCCAACATCCGCGAGACCGATGCCATCGCTCACGTGGTCCGCTGCTTCGAAGACGAGAACGTGATCCACGTCTCCAACAGCGTCGACCCGAAACGCGACATCGAAATCATCGACCTGGAACTGATCTTCGCCGACCTCGACAGCTGCGAGAAGCAACTGCAGAAAGTCGCGCGCAACGCCAAGGGTGGTGACAAGGACGCGGTAGTTCAGAAAGGCCTGTTGGAGCAATTGATCGCTCACTTCACGCTCGGCAAGCCAGCGCGCACGCTGATGAAGAACATGGGTGCCGACGACAAAGCGGTAATTCGTGGTTTCCACCTGCTGACCACCAAGCCGGTCATGTACATCGCCAACGTCGCTGAAGACGGTTTCGAGAACAACCCTCTGCTGGACATCGTCAAGGCCATCGCTGAAGAAGAAGGCGCCATGGTGGTTCCGGTCTGCAACAAGATCGAAGCTGAAATTGCCGAGCTGGAAGACGGCGAAGAGAAAGACATGTTCCTCGAAGCCCTGGGCCTTGAAGAGCCAGGCTTGAATCGCGTTATTCGCGCCGGTTACGAAATGCTGCACCTGCAGACTTATTTCACTGCCGGTGTAGAAGAAGTTCGCGCCTGGACTGTCCGCGTCGGTGCTACTGCGCCACAAGCCGCAGGCGTAATCCACACCGACTTCGAAAAAGGCTTCATCCGCGCCGAAGTCATCGCCTATGACGACTTCATTCAGTACAAGGGCGAAGCCGGCGCCAAAGAAGCGGGCAAATGGCGTCTGGAAGGCAAGGATTACATCGTTAAAGACGGCGACGTGATGCACTTCCGCTTCAACGTCTGAGTTTGTTCGGGATGTAGCACCCGCCCAATAAAAAGCCGCGTTTGATACGCGGCTTTTTTGTGCCCGTGATTCGGGTAGGAGTGTTCAGCCCTTTTTGGTTCTCGGCAGGAAGATTGCCAGCACACCAAACAACGGCAGGAACGAGCACAGGAAGTACACGTACTCGATGCCGTGTATGTCCGCCAAATGCCCCAGCAGCGCCGCACCAATCCCGCCAAAACCGAACATCAGCCCGAAGAACACACCGGCGATCATTCCGACATTGCCAGGTACCAGCTCCTGCGCATACACGACGATGGCCGAGAATGCCGACGCCAGGATGAAACCGATCACCACGCTCAGGATGCTGGTCCAGAACAGATCGACGTGAGGCAGCAGCAAGGTAAACGGCGCGACGCCAAGGATCGAAAACCAGATCACCGCTTTACGCCCGATCTTGTCGCCAATCGGCCCGCCAAAGAACGTCCCCGCCGCCACCGCGCCCAGAAACAGGAACAAATGCAGCTGCGAACTGGCCACCGAGAGATCGAATTTCTCGATCAGGTAAAAGGTGAAGTAGCTGGTAAGACTGGACATGTAGAAGTACTTGGAAAACACCAGCAGCCCGAGGACCACCAGCGCGCTGGTGACTCTTCCCTTCGACAAACCATGGGTGGCTGCCTGACCCTGTTTGAGCTTGAACAAGCTCAAGTGGTTGGCGTACCAACGGCTGATCCGATAGAGCACGAACAGCGCAAACACCGCGAACAGTCCGAACCAGGCGACGTAGCCTTGACCGAACGGAATGATGATCGCCGCAGCCAGCAAAGGACCGAAGGCCGAGCCCGCATTACCGCCCACCTGGAAAGTCGATTGTGCCAACCCGAAACGCCCGCCAGAGGCCAGGCGCGCAACGCGAGAAGCTTCCGGGTGAAAGGTCGAAGAACCGATACCAATCAGCCCCGCCGCCAGCAGAATCATCGGAAAGCTGCCGACCACGGACATCATCAGGATGCCAATCAACGTGCACACGGTCCCGGCCGGCAGTAGCCAGGGTTTGGGATGGCGATCAGTGTGATATCCGACCCACGGTTGCAGCAGCGAGGCGGTCAGCTGAAAAGTCAGGGTAATCAGTCCGACTTGCGTAAAGGTCAAACCGTAGTTGGCTTTGAGCATCGGATAGATCGACGGTAGAACCGACTGAATCAGGTCGTTGATCAAATGCGCCAGCGCCACCGCGCCGATGATGCGCATGACCAATGGGCTGCTTTGCGGGGTCGCTGATGCCGGCGGGGTGCCGGTCTGGGCATTGCTGATAGCCATAAGGGTTTCCGTACTACAAATGGGTGCAAACAGGCAGGTGCGCCAATGTGCCATTTTTCAGTGCGTCCGCGCCATCCCCTTAGCCTGCTAACGACCTTAAATAGAAAGTAATAGCGCATCGCCATGGTCTGAATCTTGCGTTAACCAACCCCATCAACGCGGCCTCTTACAAAGGGGACCGAGAATGGGAAGTTTCGCTACAGAGTCGGCCTACAGAGCTGGCGAGGGTGGACTTTCGAGGCCTTTAAAAGGGGCACAAGTCGCGACCCCAGCGGTCTCGACGCACGCCAATAGTGCGTGGTGCCCAGGGGAGTCATGGGGCATGCAGGCATTTTTATCACCGGGGATCGGTTTGCTGGGGCGGTTTGGCTTCGCACGCAAATTTCAGCTGTTGTTTTTGCTGTTTATTTTGCCCCTGGCGGGCAGCCTGTGGATGATCGGGCTGGATTATCGCGACAAATTGAGCCTGATTTCTGGTGAACGCGCCGGGGTTCGTCAATTGCTCGCACTGGATACGCTGGACAATCTGCTGGCCGCCCAACGCGATCGCGCAGCCCGTTGGCGCGCCACGGAAACCAATCGCCAGCCGACCCCGGCGACGCTCGCTGCCGTGGCCGGGTTTGACGCGGCTCAACCGGCAGTCAGCCAAGCGGCCTCGGAGTTGGGGAGCGCGCTGAAGGCCGAAGGTGCCAAGGACGAGACCCAAGCCCGGTATCAAGCGCTGCAAGCCGCACTTAACGGCCTGGACTCGAAAAGCCTGAGCAGCGTCGGCTGGTGGCCGGACGGTTATGACCGCTTCACCAACGCCCTGAGCGCCTTGCAGGCTCTGCGCGAACAGATCGCCATGGACACCCGCCTGACGCTCGCTCCCTGGCTGGAAACCTATCTGCTCACGCAGATCTCCACCCAGCACGCACCGGACCTGATCGAACGGATCGGTCGCCTTGCCAGCGTCGGCCAGGCGTCAGTGGTCTCCGGGCAGTTCACCCTGCAAAGCCGTCTGCAACTGCGCGACTTGCGCAGCCGCATCGGCGACGCCCATGAGCAACTGGTCAAGACCGCAAGCCTGCTGGAGGCGCGCCTGCCCAGTGCCTCGCAGAATTGGGCTGGGCAATACCATGACAGCCTCAAGCATCTGGATACCACGTTGAAGGTGCTCGATGACGGCGTGTTCGGTGGCAGCATCACCCTCAAGCCGGAAGACTTCGAGCGCAACCTGGATGCCTTGCTTGCCGATCTCGCCGCGCTGCGCCAACAGTCACTGCTGACGCTGGATCAACGGCTGGACGACTACCATGGCTCGGCGATTCGCCAGTTCATTGTGGTGGCTACGATCCTCGGCTGCTTGCTGTTGGCAGCGCTGTATCTGTTCGTCTGCCTGCAGGCCTCGATCCGTCGAAGCACCAGCGGTATCACCCTGTTGGCCGAAGCGTTGCGTGATGGCAACTTGAGCCTGCAGGTGCCGGTGCAAGGTCGCGACGAACTCGCGGCCATCAGCACCGCGCTCAACGTCGCGGTGGTGCAGTTGCGCAACAGCCTGCTGGGGGTCGATCACGAAACCTTGCAACTGGGCAACACGGTGCGAATGCTTAATCAACATTCCAGCGGAGCCTTGGGCGAAGTCGAAGCGCAACAACTGCAGATCAGCCAGATCGCCGCCGCCGCCACGCAATTGGCCGCCACCTCGCAAGGCGTCGCCCAGAGTTGCGAACAGGCGTCCGGCAGCGCCCAGCACACGCAGCGCATTGCCGCCGACAGCAGCCGGGACAGCCAACGCACCACGGCGAGCATCCAGCAACTCAATCAGCGCTTGAGCGACACTGCCGCAGCCCTCGGTCGGGTCAGCGAGCAAGGGCAGCAGATCCAGCTGGTGGTGGACACCATTCGCGGCGTCGCCGAACAGACCAATCTGCTGGCACTCAACGCCGCCATCGAAGCGGCGCGTGCCGGTGACCAGGGTCGCGGTTTTGCAGTCGTAGCCGATGAGGTACGCAGCCTGTCAAAACGCACTCAATCATCAACCGCGCAGATCGCCAACACGGTCGACAGCCTGCGCAACACGGTGAATGAAGCGGTGAGTCTGATGGAAGCGGCGTGCAGCCAGGCCCAGAGTGATGCGCAATCGGTCACCGGTCTGGGCGAACGTCTTGGAGAAATCGCCCAAGCCGTCCAGGGTGTAACCGACACACTGGCGCAAATCGCAACCGCAGTGGAAGAACAGGCCAGCACCGCCGATGAAGTCAGCGGCAACATTCAGCAGGTTGATCAGGCGGCAGTCAGGTTGCTTGAAGGCGCACGAGCCGTGAACCTCGCGGCGGACACCTTGAGTCAAGGCAGCAAGGCATTGAGTGCCAATACAGGGAGATTTCAGCTCGGTTGATGCCCTCCCCCGGTCCGATTTTACGGGCCAGGAGGATAAGCGGTTGAAAGCGTAGAGAAATATTTTGTATTTACGCTTGACGCATCCCCATTACCGGTGAATAATGCGCGCCACTTGGCTACATAGCTCAGTTGGTTAGAGCATAGCATTCATAATGCTGGGGTCCGGGGTTCAAGTCCCTGTGTAGCCACCAAGTACTAAAAACGGCTTACCGAAAGGTAGGCCGTTTTTTTATGCCTCGAGAAAAGTCCCGGTAAAACCTGGAGCGGACGTTGCCCGCTCCGGCTCGAACACTTCCCTTCAGGTGCGAATCGTCGGCAGTGCTGCCAACGCCTTCTCCCATATCTGCCAGGTCCGCAGCCAGACCATCGCCTGCCAGTCGCTGTCAGCGGGATAGAACTGTTCCAGCAAATTCAGTTTGATCTCGCACCCTGTCTTGTCGCTCGGGTCGCCATGCAGATGCAGCCAATGATCATCGCGCAAATGACGATGAACCTCAGGCCCCGGATACGTCCCGCACTCGATCACAAAAGGCATCAACTTCACCTTCGGCAAGGCATCGATCAGCGCTTGAGAGGTATAGCCGGTGGCCGTTGCTGCAACGCCGGTTTCGCTCAACGTGTCGGCACCGGTCAGCAGGGTGTAAAGCCAGGGGCCGTAGATCGCCTGGGCATCGGGAAGGGCCGGGTAAGCCGCTTCGGTGATGGTCAGCAACATCGGATGTCCATACTCGCCGGCGCCTGTGTGCAAGTCGAAACACATGGCGACTTCGGCATGACTGATGTGTTTCTGGAGGATCTGGTGCAACGTCCGGTTTGACCAGCTCGGTGCCAGCCCGCCATAAAACAGACCATCGGGATGACGGTGCTGCCCGCCTTCGACAATCGACATCACCGCTGGCCAGCCGTGTTCGCGGATGTTCTTTTCGAGCAGTTCATCGGCGCGATCACGCTCGGGCCCTTCGAGCTCGGTGCAGGCATAGATCTCATGCAGCGCGGCATAGGCCTGATTGTCTGGAACCGCTCGCTCGAAGTTCAGGTGATTGCGGTTGAGGTCGATGTTGTCTTCGTTGACCCGACGCAACCATGCGGTGCCCCAGGGATTGATCAAATGAACCATCACCACCGCCACATCAGCAGGCAGTGAGCGTTTGCCCAGTTCCTGCAACCATCGAGTCTGGCAGCCCGAACCGTAGAACCCCTCAACGCCGTGGGTGCCGCTCAGCGCGATCAGCAAGCGCTTGGCGTGCGGATCGCCGAGTATCGCTACATCGGTGCTGAGCGGCTCACCGAACGGCCCCTTGAGAGGATGCGGGTACTCGGTCAGCGTTGCGCCGGCGGAGTTCGCTGCCGCGAGGAATTGTTCACGCAGCGTGCGATAGCCTGGCTGGGAGGGAAATTCGGTGTGCATGCCTGCCTCTTGTTGATCTTCTGGTCAGTCTGATGAACTCGACCCTACAGAAAATAGCTCGGTTCATGAAGGACAAAAGCGTCTTTACTGTAGGCCTTGGTTTGCTTCACCGGATGTCGGTCGATACAGTCCCCGGATCTTTTCCCACGGACGGAGTGCCCCACGTGTCTTCAGTTTTCCACTTGAGCCGCTATCGCCTTTCAGCGTTGTCATTGATTGTCACTGCACTGACGCTGGTCGCCTGCGCCCCACCCTCATCAACACTGCCCCTCGCCCCGGAAGCCGCCTCAGGTTTTCGCACCGACCTGCAGACCCGCCACGCGACAAAACACATGGCCGCTGCGGCGAATCCGCTGGCAGCCGAAGCCGGCCGGGACATGTTGCGCCAAGGGGGGTCGGCCATTGATGCCGCCATTGCGATGCAGGCCGTGCTGACCCTGGTCGAGCCACAATCCTCGGGCATCGGTGGTGGTGCGTTGATCGTGTTGTGGGACGGCAAGAACGTGCGTACCTATGACGGTCGCGAAACCGCACCCGCCGGCGCGACCGAAAAGCTGTTTCTCCAAGTCGATGGCACACCGATGCCGTTCACCCAGGCTCAGATTGGTGGTCGTTCCGTGGGGACGCCTGGCGTGTTGCGCGCGCTTGAACTGGCGCATCAGAAGCACGGTCGTTTGCCTTGGGCGAAGCTGTTCGAGCCGGCCATCACACTTGCAGAGCAAGGCTTTGCCATCTCGCCGCGACTTCACCGTTTGATTGCTGCGGATTCGTCCCTTCGCCGATCACCGGAGATGGTGGCGTATTTCCTGAATGCCGATGGCAGCCCGAAAGCCGTTGGTACGCGACTGCAAAACCCGGCGCTCGCTGGCGTGCTCCGACGCATTGCCCACGAAGGGCCGGACGCACTGTACAAAGGTCCCGTCGCCGAAGAGATCGTCGCCAAGGTTCAGGGGCACGCCAACCCCGGCAGCCTGACGCTGAACGACCTCAAAGGCTATAGCGCCAAGGAACGTACACCGCTGTGCACCGATTACAAACGCTGGCAAGTCTGCGGCATGCCCCCTCCCTCGTCGGGAGGCATTGCCGTCGCGCAAATCCTGGGCACGCTGGAGGCCCTGGAATCTCGTGATAAACGCTTCGCCCTGGCGCCGATGAAACCGCTTGAGACCGCCGCACCCGCGGGTATCGAACCCACCCCTGACGCCGTGCACCTGATCTCCGAAGCCGAGCGACTGGCCTATGCCGACCGCGCGCAATACGTCGCTGACACAGACTTCGTGCCCGTCCCCGTCAAAGGCCTGGTGGACCCGGCTTATCTGACCAGCCGGGCGGCCCTGATCGGTGATCGGAGCATGGGCACGGCCAAACCGGGCACGCCACCCGGCATACAGGTCGCCTACGCGCCAGACCGTTCACCACTGCGAATCTCCACTTCGCAAGTCGTGGCCGTCGATGACCAGGGCGGTGCGGTGTCCATGACCACCACCGTGGAGTCCGCCTTCGGTTCACACCTGATGGTGCAAGGCTTTCTGCTGAACAACCAGATGACCGATTTTTCGTTCATCCCCGAAGAGAACGGGCAGAAAGTCGCCAACCGCGTCGAACCCGGCAAACGTCCCCGCTCGTCCATGGCGCCCACGTTGATCTTTGATCGCCAGAGCGGCGAGTTCGTGGCCACCCTCGGGTCCCCCGGGGGCTCGCAAATCATCGAGTACGTCGCCAAGACCACCATTGGCCTTCTCGACTGGAACCTCGACCCGCAAGCCGCCATCAGCCTGCCTAACTTCGGCAGCCGTAACGGCCCGACGGAGCTGGAACAGGGACAATTCAGCGCTGGGCTGATTCAGGCGTTGAAGGCCAAAGGTCACAGCGTCAACGAGATCGACATGACCAGCGGGACCCAGGCGATTGTTCGGGTCAGGGATGCGCAGGGCAACGTATCTTGGGCGGGCGGGGCTGATCCACGGCGCGAGGGGGAAGCGTTGGGGGATTGAGTTGAAGCAGCACGCGGGAAACCCGGAGGACGAAAAACGCCTCCGGGTTTTTTACTATCTGGAAATCTTCAAAGCCCGCCGTGCTTCGTGCTTCTCCAGCGCCAGCTCGATCAATCGGCTGACGAGCTCGCTGTAGGTCATGCCCGTGGCCTGCCACAGCTTGGGGTACATGCTGATGCGGGTGAAGCCTGGCAGGGAATTGATCTCGTTGATCAGCACTTCCCCGTTATCGGTCAGGAACACATCGACCCGCGCCAGCCCGGAGCAGCCCAACACGTGGAATGCCTCGACCGCCATCGCGCGAATGCGCTCACTGGCCTCGACACTGATAGTGGCAGGCACCACCACCTCAGCCGCCTGAGCATCGATGTACTTGCTGTCGTAGGAGTAAAAACCGCTGCGCACGACGATCTCGCCGCACCCACTGGCGATCGCGTCCTCGTTGCCGAGCACGGCGCACTCGATCTCGCGGCCGCTGACGGCGGATTCGATCAACACTTTTTCATCAAACCCCAGCGCCAGCTCAACGGCAGCCGTGTATTCGGCTTCATCGCTGACTTTGCTCACGCCCACGGAGGATCCCTGATTCGCCGGTTTGACGAACAGCGGCAGTCCCAGTTTGTCCTGCACTTCGGCGAAACCGGTGCGCGCAGCGGAGGCACGGGTCAAGGTCACGAAGGGTGTTACCACCAACCCGGCATCGCGCAGCAGTCGCTTGCTGATGTCCTTGTCCATGCACACGGCCGAACCGAGTACGTCGGAGCCGACAAAAGGCAGGTCCGCCATGCGCAATAAACCTTGCAGGCAGCCATCCTCACCGAGGGTGCCGTGGACGATCGGGAAGATCACATCCACATGCCCCAGCAGTTCCTGACTGGAGGTTTCGACCAGTTGCTGGCGGGCCTTGCCGGGCACGACGGCCAGTTCACGGTTGGACTGATTGAGCGCAATCAGCGCCGGATTTTCCTGGTTAAGCAAAAAATTCGAAGGGTCATTGAGGTGCCAGTGGCCTTGCTTGTCGATACCGATCAGCACCGGCTCGTAACGCGAACGATCCAGTGCATCGACGATGTTTTTCGCCGACTGCAACGACACTTCGTGCTCAGCCGAACGGCCACCAAAAATAACACCTACCCGCAGTTTGCTCATTCGGAACTCCTCAACGATTCGCCACCAGATGCGCACCGAACAGCAGGTAACAACTGCCGGCAAAGCGATCCAGCCATTTACGTGAACGGTTATAGCCTCGGGCCATCCGGCGGCTGGAAAACAGCAACGCCACGCTGCAATACCATGTGAAAGACAAGGTCGCCATGGTCAGCACAGCCAGCGCCAGCAACGTCGTTGGTACGGACGCGGGCATTGCGGTCGCGAAGATCGTCGCAACAAACAGGGCTGATTTTGGATTGGTCATGTTGCCCAAAAATCCCTGGCCATAGACCGACAGCAACGTGCGCACTGCCTCGCCAGGTGAGCCATTTTCGCCCGTAACCAATGGCGGTTTACGCTTGAACTGCTTCAGGCCCAGATAGATCAGATAACAGCCACCCGCAATCTTGAAACTCAGGTAGAGCGTCGGCGCCATGCTGAACAGCGATTTGATTCCCAGCCCGCCCGCTAGCCCCCAAAGTACCGTGCCTGTCGCGACTCCCAGGGCGGCCACAATGCCGTGGCGCTTGGAGTGACTGGCGGCCAATTGCGCGATGTTGAAAAAATTAGGCCCCGGCGTCACCACCGCAACCGTCCACAACAGTGCAAGCGACAACAGCGCAGAGGTGTAGCTCAGGGGGGACAGTTCCATGAGGTGGGTCGCCTTCGTGGCTTCATCGGATGCGCAACACATTGCAACAATTACCTTGGGTTTTCCACTCAATTGGAGCCAGCCATCGGCCAGAAGACAGCTGGCCGGTCACTGGGTTAACGTGTTCTGCATCGAGCTTGAGACAACGTGACCATGGCCAGCCCCCCACCTCACAATGACTGGTTTCACCGGGCCCCCGATGTCGGCGGGCTTCAGCGTTTCGAGGCGTTTTTTGCGGGCCATGGCTACGAGCTGCACCGTCACGATACTTACGCCATCGGCAATACACTGGCCGGTGTGCAGCGCTTTCAATACCGCGGAGGCTGGCGTCATAGCCTGCCCGGCGGGACGATGGTGCTGCACCCGGACGAGGTACACGATGGCGAGGCAGGGACCGAGATCGGGTTTCAATACCGAATGATGTACATCGAGCCGGCGATGATCCAGCAGATGCTGGGCGGTCAGCCACTGCCGTTCATCAAAGATGGGCTGTCGACCGACCCGCGCTTGTTCGCGGCTACGCAAGTGCTGCTGCGCAGTCTGGCTTGCCCCCTCGATCCGCTGGAAGAGCTGGACGCGCTGTTCGACCTTGCACAAGCCCTGAACAATGCCGCCGGAGTCTCCACCACCACACGCCCCACCTTCGACTATGTGGCAGCGGAACGCGCGCGGGAATACATGCACAGCGCGTTGGATCGGACGGTGACACTGGACGAACTGGCCCACCACAGCGGTCGGGATCGCTGGAGTCTATCGAGGGATTTTCGCCTGTTGTTCGGCACCAGCCCTTATCGATACCTGACCATGCGGCGCCTGGACCTGGTGCGCTCGCTGTTGATTCAGGGCCAGTCACTGGTGAGTGCATCGTTGATTGCCGGTTTCACCGATCAGAGTCACATGACCCGTCACTTCGCCAAAACCTTCGGATTGTCGCCGGCCCGCTGGATGAAAATGCATCGGCCTTGAGCCACGCACAATCGTACAAGAAGCAGGCTGATACGTTGGTTATCGTGGCTTCACGATCAATCACGAGAGTTGCTTCATGAACGCTTACAAAAGCCTGAACTTCGCCGAAAAAATCTCCCAAATTGGCCCGCACTGGACGCCTCGGGTCATCGCCGAAATGAACGATTACCAGTTCAAGGTAGTGAAGTTGTCAGGGGATTTCATCTGGCATGACCACTTCGATACCGATGAAGCCTTCATTGTTCTTGAAGGCCGGCTGCGCATCGATTTTCGCGATGGCCACGTGCTGGTCAATGCTGGCGAGATGTATGTGGTGCCCAAAGGCGTCGAGCACAAGCCGTTCGCGGAGCAGGAGGTGAAGCTCCTGCTGATCGAACCCAAGGGCGTGCTCAACACGGGTGACAAAGGGGGTGAACGCACGGCTCAGAATGACGTTTGGGTATAAGAGTCCCCGGTAGAAGCAAGCGGGTTGGTGCCCATCGTTTGCTTATAGCGTCTTGCCGACTACCGGGTCGCCAATGGTCAGGAAGTGCCCGCCTGCCACATGGTGCAAGGTTCGCAAGGCGTCATGCCCCTCAAAGTGCCAGCGGCCGTCGCTGAACACACGCTCATCGGCCTGAGCGGCGATGACTTCGGCGAGGAACAGATCGTACCGCTCGTGGTTTCCGGGTTCTGGCAGCAGCCGGCACTCAAGCCAGGCGACGCAACCTTCGAGCATCGGAGCGTCGATCAACTCAGCGTTGAAGGTCGGCAAGCCATAGGCCTGGAACTTGTCCTTTCCCTGGTCCCGGTTGATGTCCAGGCCTGACGTCGAGCCTACGGTCTGGACGATATCGGCCTGGGCCGCGCAAGGAACGTTCAGCACAAACGTCCCCGAAGCTTCCAGCAACTGCCGGGTCCAGGTGGACTTGTCCAGAACCACGGCAATTTTTGGCGGCTCGAAATCCAGCGGCATGGCCCAGGCCGCCGCCATGATGTTGCGTTGCCCGTCGTGAGCTGCGCTGACCAGCACGGTCGGGCCGTGGTTGAGCAGGCGATAGGCTTTGGACAGGGCAACCGGTTGGCGATGAGAAGCGGTCATGGTTGTCTGCTCCAGAAGAAAAACGCCGATTGTAGCGGGTCCTGTCCTGTCGCGATCAAGTCGCCAGCTGATTGGCAAATTGCCCCACCGCGCTCACCACTTTCTTCGCACCGTCCTGGATTTCGACGATCACCGTGCCCGCCTCCGCCGCCAGCGCCAGGCCTTGTTCCGCCTGGAGCTTGCCTTCGGTCATCAAGGCAACGGCGTTACGCGCCATGTCCTGGTTCTGCCGTACCACGCCGACGATTTCATCGGTGGCCTGGCTGGTGCGTGAAGCCAGCTGACGAACTTCGTCCGCCACTACCGCAAAACCCCGGCCCTGTTCACCGGCGCGCGCGGCTTCGATCGCCGCGTTCAGCGCCAGCAGGTTGGTCTGTTCGGCAATGCCGCTGATGGTTTTGACAATGGTGCCAATGACTAGAGATTGATCGTTCAGCGCTTCGATACCTTCACTGGCGGTTTGCATGTGTTTGGCCAGGTCGCGCATCACGTCAACCGCCTGGGTCACCACGGCGTTACCGCGCTGGGCGCTGTGGTCCGTTTGCTGGGAGGTGCTATAGGCAATGTTTGCGGCTTCTGCGACGGCTTGTTCCTGGTTCACCAGATCGGTGATCACCGTGGCAAATTTCACAATTTTGTAGAGCTTGTCGTTGGCATCGACCACGGGGTTGTAGGACGCCTCCAGCCAGACTGTACGACCATGGCTGTCGATGCGCTTGAAGCGGTCAGCCACGAATTCGCCCGCATTCAAGCGGCGCCAAAAGTCCTGATACCCGGCACTGTTGTACTCCTCGGGCACGCAGAATGTGCGGTGATGCTTGCCCTTGATCTGCGCCAGGCTGTAACCCATGCCACTGAGAAACCGGTCGTTGGCCGTCAGCACGTTGCCGGCGAGATCGAACTCGATCACCGCCGTCGAACGCACCAGCGCGCCGATCAGGTTTTCATGTTCACGGGACGCCTCGATGGTGCGGGTCAGGTCGCTGGAGAAAATCGAGAAGTGCCTGATCCGACCGTCCGCGGAACGAATCGGCTGCATGATCGAACGCAGCCAGGCTTCCTGACCATCACCGCGCAACAAACGCACCGCGCCGGCAAAATGCTCGCCACGGGTGAGCGCGTTTTTGAAACGGTGGTGGAACTCGTCCGACTTCACGTGGGCTGGCACGATGTCGTCGATGTGTCGACCGATCAGGTCGTGGCCCTTGTAGAGCATCTCATCAATGAAATTCGGGTTGGCCGATTGAATTCGCCCGTCAGGATCGAGTGCCAGGACCAGCATTTCGCTTTCCAGACTGTCCTTCACTTGCTGAAGGCTGGAGAGTTCTTCACGAAGAGCCGACAGCTCCTGCTTCATGCGTTTATTGAACATGGAATGCACCGATGGACAGGGGTAGAAAGCGAACTGCAGCCCTAGCCATCGGCTTTGGAGATATTTTCTGAAGAGCGTTTCAGGGGGCTCCTGCAAAAATAGTTGCGGCCCGTGAGGCGCCTTCTCCGTTTACGCCGCACCAGCCGCCGGGCAACGTCCGACACTCGGCATTCGCGCACCGAAATACGCGGCGCTGATCACGCCCACTGTTCCCATTACTGCACTGAAGATCACGCAGATCCATGGGCTCCAGGGCATCAAGCCGATCAGCAACAACGGTGTGATACTCGCCCATGCGGCGTAGGCAATGTTGTAGGTGAAGGAAATGCCGGAGACGCGAACCCGCGCAGGGAACAGGCTGACCATCACTGACGGCACGGCACCCACTACCCCGCAACACAGACCGGCAATCGCGTATGCCAGCCCTGTCCAGTTTGCGCCGGTGATCAGGCAGGCGTAGAGCACGCCGATCCCCATCGGCAGCAGCAGGCTATACAGCATGACGGTGCGCCAGGCGCCGATGCGATCGACCAACAACCCGGCGAGTACACACCCGATGTTCAAGAACACGATGCCCAGGGCGCTCAGCCCGAAGGTATAGCTGGCGGTCATGCCGAAGGTTTTCTGCATCATGGTCGGGGTGATGACGACGAAGACCACCACCGCCGACGTCAGTACACAGGTCAGGATCATCGCCGGCAGCATCGCCAGACGATGTTCACGCAGGACCGTGCGCAACGGCAGTTCGACCGCGGCATCCCGCTTGGCTTGCATCGCCATGAACACCGGCGTTTCGCTGAGCCAGCGGCGCAACCACACACCAATCACACCAAAGACTCCGCCGAGCAGGAACGGATAACGCCAAGCGAAATCGAGAATTTCTGCCGGGGTGAACGTTTGCGCCAGAATCGTCGCCGTGAGCGCACCGAGCAGGTAGCCGAACGTCAGTCCCGCCTGCAGGAACCCCAGCGCATAACCGCGGTGCCCGGCCGGTGCGTGCTCGGCAACAAACACCCAGGCGCTCGGCACTTCACCACCCACCGCCGCGCCTTGCAGGATCCGCAGGGCCAACAGCAGCAACGGCGCGAAATACCCGATCTGGGCATAGGTGGGCATGATCCCGATCAGCAGGCACGGGAGCGCCATCATCAGGATGCTCAGGCTGAAGACTTTCTTGCGCCCCATTCTGTCGGCGAAATGCGCCATCAGAATGCCGCCCAACGGCCGTGCCAGGTAGCCCGTAGCGAAGATCCCGAAGCTTTGCAGCAAGCGCAGCCACTCGGGCATTTCCGGCGGAAAGAACAGCTGGCTGAGGGTCAGGGCGAAAAACACGAAAATGATGAAATCGTAGATTTCCAGCGCGCCACCCAGGGCTGCAAGGCCGAGGGTCTTGTAATCCGAACGGGTGAAGGGCGTCGGGCGCGAATCGGTTTGGGCAGTCATGTAAAAGAACTCTGGCATAGGCAAAAACCAAGGCGCCCATGGTCTACGCAAAAGCGCTCACGGACAACCCGAACTGCCCTCTGGGTTGGTTTTTAGCCGTGCTCTGTGCATTGAATTCGCGTTCGTGAAGCTAATAATCGAGCGCTTTCCAACCCACAGGGAAGCCGCCATGAGCAGCCATTCACGCAGTAGACGCCTGACCGTTCCACAGTTGGTGGCCATGAAAGGCCAGCAGAAGATCGTTTCGCTGACGGCCTATAGCCGCTCGATGGCGCAGTTGATGGACCCCTTCGTCGACTTCGTGCTGATCGGCGACTCAACCGCCATGGTTGGCTATGGCCGCACCTCGACGTTGGACATGAGCCTGGAAGAAATTATCGGCCATACCCGTGCGGTCGTCGCCAGCACTCGGCTGGCCTGTGTGATTGCCGACATGCCGTTCGGCAGCTATCAGGAATCACCGCAACAGGCCTACCGCAACTGTGCCGAAGTCATGGCGCGGACCGGCTGCGATGCGCTCAAACTTGAAGGTGGCAAGGCCTTGGCCAGCACCGTTGAGTTTCTGGTGCAGCGTGGCATTCCAGTGATGGCGCACATTGGCCTGATGCCGCAGTACGTGAACGTCATGGGCGGTTTCAAGGCTCAGGGCCTGAACGAGGCGTCTGCCACCGCCATCGAGGAAGATGCGCGCGCACACCTCGCGGCGGGGGCTTTCAGTCTGTTGCTGGAAGGTGTCGCCGAACCTCTGGCGCGGCGCATCAGCGATTTTTCAGCGATGCCGACCATTGGCATCGGCGCCTCACCGGCCTGCGACGGGCAAGTGCTGGTTACCGAGGACATCCTGGGACTCGGCGGCGAACATGTGCCGCGCTTCGTCAAACCCTATGCGGATGTCGGTGCCCTGATCAGCCAGGCATTCGAGTGTTTTGCCGACGAAGTGCGCAACGGCCAGTTTCCACAGATGCAGCACTGCTATGGCGTCAGCTGACGTTCCTGATCAATGGCCTCGGCGAGCATTTTCACGGCCAAACCGATGTCCTTGCTCCAGTCCACGGTGTAGCTCAGGCGCAAGCAATCACGCCACAGCCCCTGCGCACTGAACAACTCGCCGGGCGCGATCACAATGCCTCTGGCCAGCAGACGCTCGTACACCCGGCGCATATCCACCGGGTGTACGGACTGCGCCCAAAGCGTCGCGCCCCCGGCCGCTGTCACCACATTGAGCTGGTCGGCGGCATGCGCTCGAAGCAACCCGGTCATCTGCGTCATGCGCTCGCTCAGCAGACCTCGCACGACCTGAGTGTGCTGATCGACCCGTCGTGAACTGTACAAACGGGCGAGCGCTTTTTGCCGAATCGGCGAGAGGCGAAACGCCCGGTCGAGGCACTGGCGTTGCATTGCCACCTCTTGCCCACGCACCAGCACGTAGGCAAAGGGCGCTTCCGGGCCGATCACCTTATCGAAGGTGGAAAACACTAGCAGTCTGTCGAGGTCGGCAAAATCGCGCATACGCGACGGGTCTGCGTGAAAACCGAACTCGCCGTAGCTGTCGTTTTCGAACAGCCAGACACCCCGCTCGCTCAGCCAGTTGCACAGCTGCTGTTTGTCCGCAGCGGGCATCAGACTGCCATGGGGAGTGCTCACCGCCGATGAGAACACCGCCAGCGCCACGTTTTCACGCTGTAATACCTCGTGGACACGTTGCAGGTCCAAGCGTCCATCCGCCTGCAGAGGCACCTCAATCACCCGAATGTTCGCCGCCTGCAACTGCCGCAGGATCACCCAGGAACACGGCGACTCGACCAGTGCCGCTGTCCCGGACAATTGCAGTGCGGCCAGCGACATCTGCAAAACACTGCGCACATCGGCACCGATATACACCTGCTCCGGGCGCCAATAATGCTCGGTCGATCGGGTGTATCGCTCAGCCAGCGCGGTGCGCAACTCGATCTCGCCGAAAGGCTGATACAACGGCACCGCCGTGCGCGGATATTGCCGCAACAGCTCGCGTTCCATCATCAGCAGCGGATTTTCCAGCGACAACAACATCGACGGTGCATCGCTGCACAGCGCCAGCATGCCGGGCTGACGCGCGCTGGCGTAGACATTGTCGAGCAGGTTGGTTGACGGTAGCGGCTGCGCGAAGGATGCCGGCGCATAGAAGTAACCGAGCTTGGGTCGGGAATAAACTCGCCCCTCGTCTTCGAGCAAGGCATACGCATATTTGGTGGTGGACACGGAGACGCTCAGGCGCAACGCCAACTGTCGCAGTGACGGCAGTTTCATCTCGCCATCCGCTGCGCTTGAGTCGATCAGCTCGACCAGGTAGCGATACACGGCCTGATAGGCAAAAGTGCTGTCCTTGTTCAATCGCAGTCATTCCTTGAGGGAGGCACGGCGCAGCATCCTCCCAAGACGGACCCGACGCAATCGCTCCAAAGAGCAAAACAGCGCCGCATAAACATCTCGATTGATTTACTGTTGGCACCTGTCCAGACGGGCCTGTGAAGCCCTGAAGACCACAATAAACATAAAAATTCGAGGTTCTCTCGTGGCCGCTGAAATCGACGATAGCCGCTATGCCCGCTTTGCCCTTCGTTGCTCGAGCTTTGCCGAGCGCTGGTTTCCCGACTCCTGGGTGTTCGCCGCCCTTGCGGTGATCATTGTCGCCGTGGCCACGATGGCCATGGGCGCCAAACCGACCGACGCTGCCATGGCCTTCGGTGACGGGTTCTGGAGTCTTATCCCGTTCACCATGCAGATGGCGTTTGTGGTGATCGGCGGGTATGTGGTCGCCAGTTCGCCACCCGCGGTGAAACTGATCGACCGACTGGCGCGCATCCCGAAAAACGGCCGTTCCGCCGTGGCCTGGGTGGCGCTGATTTCCATGGTGGCCTCGTTGCTCAACTGGGGCTTGTCGCTGGTGTTTGGCGGTTTGCTCGTACGCGCCCTCGCCCGCCGCACCGATCTGAAAATGGACTACCGCGCCGCCGGTGCAGCTGCCTATCTGGGCCTTGGCGCAGTGTGGGCTCTGGGTCTTTCGTCATCCGCTGCGCAATTGCAGGCCAACCCGGCCAGCCTGCCGCCCTCGATCCTGTCGATCACCGGCGTGATTCCCTTTACCCAGACAATCTTTCTCTGGCAGTCCGGCGTGCTGTTGCTGGCGCTGATCATTATTTCGCTGATCATTGCCTACGCCACCGCCCCCGGCCCGAACACCGCACGTGATGCGAAAGCGTGCGGCATCGACCCGAGTTTCAATCTGCCCCCCCTGCAACCGCGCACCCGTCCCGGTGAATGGCTGGAGCACAGCCCGTTGCTGACGATTCTGCTGGCGCTGCTGGCTGCGGGGTGGCTGTTCCATGAGTTTTCGACTAAACCGGCGATCAGCGCGATTTCCGGCTTGAATACCTACAACTTCCTGTTCCTGATGCTCGGCGCCTTGCTGCATTGGCGGCCCCGCAGCTTCCTCGACGCGGTCGCACGGGCGGTGCCGACCACTACGGGCGTGCTGATCCAGTTTCCGTTGTACGGCTCGATCGCTGCGCTGATGACCACTGTCAAAGGCACGGACGCCCAGACCCTGGCTCATCACATCTCAACCTTCTTCGTCAGTATTGCGTCCCACGACACTTACGCGCTGTTGATGGGGGTGTACTCGGCGATCCTGGGGTTCTTCATTCCTTCCGGTGGCGGCAAATGGATCATCGAAGCGCCGTACGTCATGCAGGTGGCCACGGACCTTAATTACCATCTGGGCTGGGCCGTGCAGATCTACAACGCCGCCGAAGCCCTGCCGAACCTCATCAATCCGTTCTACATGCTGCCGCTGTTGGGTGTGCTGGGGTTGAAGGCTCGGGATTTGATCGGGTTCTCGTTCGTGCAACTGCTCGTACACACGCCGATCGTGCTGTTTCTGCTGTGGGCGCTGGGGACGACGCTGGTGTATACGGCGCCGGTGATGCCGTAACGCCACTGATTGCACCTGCTGTGAGGTAGGTGCAGTCACATCAAAGTCGAAGGAGCATTGCCGCGTAAGCCCAGGCTGACGCGGAAAATGGCTCATTTCCTCTGTCATTTGTGTCAGTAGACCGTTTGATTGTTTTGCTAAAGACTTGAGACGTACCCACGTGCAGCAGGGCTGACAAGAAGTCGGCAGGTGGAAGTCGCGGCACTCAACAGACAAGGAATGTTATGAGAACCCTCGCCGAACATGGATTGCCCCCGCCATCACACCCAGGCATCTACCCCTTCGTAGAATTGCCACTTCGCCTTGGATTCCCGTCCAGAAACGACTTTGAAATCATCCACTGCGCAGAGGGATCAGCCGTGGCTGTCGCAGTTTTACGGGAGTTTCCACGCATCACTCGCATCTGTCGGGTCTCGGGGCAACTTCTACCCTATCGCTCGCGAAACACCCGCCAGCTGGCGCCGGGGATTCATATCTATGACCCGCGCTTCTGTGGCTTGCTGAGCCATTCCTGCGACCCTAACGTCTTTCTCGACATGAGCGAGCTGTGGTTATGGGCACTCAAGGACCTCAGGAAAGGTGATCGCCTGACGATGGACTTCGCCGCGACGGAAGACCGACTGCAGCGACAGTTTGCCTGCCGCTGCGCAAGTCCCGATTGCCGTGGCTGGATCACCGGTTACGATGAATCGCCGAACGACAATGGCCGAGAGTTCCTCCAACACTGGCGTCGAAGAACGCTCGAGTGAGGCCGTTACTGCGCCTCGATCGGACGCAGGCGGTACTGCGGCGGCAACTGCTCGAACCCGCTGATGGTCGCGTTCAGGCTTTTCCAGCGGCCGTCCTTGATGCCGTAAATGCAGCCGTGAATCGACAGTTTCTGTCCACGGTGCCAGGCGTTTTGCACAATGCTGGTGTGACCGACGTTCGCCACTTGCTGAATGACGTTGAGTTCACAGAGACGGTCGACCCGCTCTTCTTCGGTCGGCAACTTGGCCAGTTCTTCGCGCTTTTCGTAGTAAAGGTCGCGAATCGAGCGCAGCCAGCCATCGATCAGTCCTAACTGGCGGTCCTGCATCGAGGCACGCACGCCGCCGCAGCCATAGTGGCCGGTGACGAGGATGTGTTTGACCTTGAGCACGTCCACTGCGTATTGAATCACTGACAGGCAGTTGAGGTCGGTGTGCAGCACGACGTTGGCGACGTTGCGGTGGACGAACAGGTCGCCGGGCAGCATGCCAACGATCTCGTTCGCCGGTACGCGGGCGTCGGAACAACCGATCCACAGGTACTCTGGCGTTTGCTGACGGGCCAGCTTGGCGAAGAAGTCAGGATCTTCTTTGGTGATCGCGTCAGCCCAGCGCTCGTTGTTATTAATCAGATCTTGTAATTCGTTCATGCAATGAAGCCTCGAGAATGATGCGCTTCTATGACAGACAACCATCCGTCGGGGTCACGCGCGAGATGCAGATAGCCGGTGTTGCACGCCGGCGGAATTCTCATGAGCCCTGTGGGTCCACCCTAGTAAGGCCCACAGTATGAGGAATTACCATGACTGATTCACGACGTCCGTTCGATGCGACACAGCCAGAGCCCATCGATGATAACGAAGACCGCATGGGTTCGATGCATGAGCTGGATTTCGACGACGATGAACCCAGCGCAAAAATTGGCGAAGAAATTCCGGAAAACGAGCGTGAGCAACTGATGCCCCGCGAGCGTGTGCGCGAAGCCGGCATGACCGGGGCTTCCACCGATGACCACGAATCCACAGATGATGACATGAGCCCTGAGACGCTGATTCGTGAGGACGGTGCCCGTGATGCGAAGGAAGCGGGTGAAGGGGGTCAGGCGGATTGGGATTTGAGCATTGTCGATGAAGACGACATTGGCGGCGGTAACGGTCTGGATGAAGCTGAATTGGCGAAGCGCGATCCGCTGGATGGGAATCGCTGATCAACTCGACTGACCAGACTTCCCTGTAGGAGCTGCCGAAGGCTGCGATCTTTTAATGTTGGAGAGGTTGCGGCTCAGAAGATCAAAAGATCGCAACCTTCGGCAGCTCCTACGGGGCTTTGTTCAATCGACCAACGTGCAGGCCATGACTACCGCATCTTCGCGCCCGCCCACCGCCGGGTAGTAATCCCGGCGACGGCCAATCTCGTTGAATCCATAGCGCTCATACAACCGAAATGCGGAACGATTGCTATCGCGCACTTCCAGGAAACACTCACGCGCCTCAGCCTTGTAGGCAATCGACATGAGATGCTCCAGCAGCGTCAACCCCAGGCCTCGGCCCTGATTCTCCGGTTTGACGGTGATGTTCAGCAGATGCGCTTCATCGAGGATGATCTGCACAACGCCGTGCCCCACTTGCTGCTGGCCTTCGAACATCAGCCAGATCTGGTACTTGCCCAGCCCGTCCAGAAAAATCCCGCGGGTCCAGGGATGGCTATACGCCGCGTATTCGATTTTCAGGACAGCGTCCATGTCCGCTTCAACCATCGGGCGGAACGTTACAGCGTCACTCATTTGATTCTTTCCAGCGCGCCATCAGCCGACGCATGGCTTGCCAGACATCAGCCTTACGCTGTGGCTCTTCCATTAAAAGTTCCAGACCCGGCAGGGCCCAGACCGAGCCCAGGCCTTCGACCTGGAGTTCACGGTTGAAGGATTCGGCATTCGCCTCACCGGCGAAACGAACTGCCGGCAAGCCAATCAGCCACACACAGACGCAGGGTGCGTCTTCCAGTCGGGCCGAGAGAAATCCTTGTACAAAATCACGAGCCGCTTCAGGACCCTGGTCCATGGTGCCACGCACCAACAGCGGCCAACGCACCGGCTCGCCGACGATTTGCGGGCTGTCCGGCAGGCCGGCGGCGCGCAACATGTCCTTGAGCAACAGGTACGCAGGGTCGCGGGTTTGAAACGTTTCGCCTGTGGGTAACTCGACCAGCAACAGGCAACGACCGGCGCGCAGCAACTGCAGGGCGAACCGCGGAGGCGGCACAACCGGCGCCTTGATGGCGGCAGGCGCCTCCTCTTCCTCAACTTTCGCGTTCGTGCGAGTGCTGGCCAACGAAGGTCGCGGCACCTCGATTTTTACCCGTTCGGCGGGCTTTATCGTGGGTTCTACCGGCGCGTCCACCACGGGAGCCTGAACAATCGGGGCCTCGACCAAAGGCTCAGGCAGCTCCAACAGCTCGGGCCGCGAAGGCGCAGCAAAAGGCAATTCAGTGCGCGGCAGCCAGTTGACCACCTGCATGGCGGTCAAGTAAGCGCGGCGACGAGACTCGATTAGCAAAGGTCGGCCACTTGTGGATAACTGAGAGTGCGGTGATTCTACCGCCCTTCGTCCAAGATCGCCCGTTGTTGATCGACAGAAAGCCGACTGTCCGTCTTGAGAGTGAATCGCAACCAACGTGATGCAGTACAATCGCTGCTTTTATTCGCCAACCAGCCGGCCATTCCGATGATCGAACCCAAGCGCGTCTTGCGCGCCCTCGCTGAACACTGGGCACTTCTGGAGCCACTGTGCGAGCACTTCGACCAAGGCACCTTGAGCCTCAACGAACTGCGCACACAACTGGGCGCCCAGCAACTTGACAGTACGCCGCAGGACATCACCAGCCTGCTGGATGTGTGGATCCGTCTCGACATTCTGGTTCCCGTGGCAAAAAGCCCGAACCGGTTCGAACTCAACGCGCAGATTCACGACTTCCTCGCGTACCTGCGTCGTGAGCACCGTCTGGGTCTGTGCCTGGAGATCGAGGCCTATCTGCGGCACCTCGAGCGCCTCGCCGGTTATATCCAGGATGCCTTCGACATTCGTGACGGCAGCGACCTGGCGCGCCAGTTGCGCCTGCTCGACATGCGTGTACGAGATGTATTGAAGAAACTCGCCAACGACGAACAGGCCCTGGTGGCCGTGGCCGAACGCGCCAAGACCAGCGACCGGCAAATCCCGCTGCGCCAGCGCTACGCCGAAGTGCTGGCGACGTGGGACGAATACGTCGAGCCGATGATCCAGTTGGTGAACGCCGATGGCGCCTTCGAACAAGGCGTGCGCAAGGTCGAAAATGTTTTACTGAGAATGCTCTCCGAGCAGCAACGCATCGGTCACCTGGTCGACGACGACATGCTGCTGCGCACCCACGCACGTATCCTGGAAATGCAGACCAGTGCCCAGCTGACATTGCGTCATGCTCGCGAACTGCTGTTGCCACTGCGTGAAGAAGCCCGTCGCCACAACGCCGTGACCCGTGGCGCGGCGCTGGCCCTCGCGGCCATCCGGCGTAAAGGCATCGATGCAGTGCCGCAAGCAGCCATGCCGATGTTCACCCGCCCGCAAAGCACCTTCCTCGGCAGCGCCAGTCAGGTCGAAGCCTACGTTTATGCGCTGGCCCGATTCGAGCCGAAACCTGCGCGCTTCCCCAAGGCCCACAAGACCCAGAAAGGCGAAGCGCCGCGCGCGCCACGCACGGTTCGGGAGATGCTCGAACGCTGCGAAGATGCACTGCCGATGCCGGACCTGATGACCTGGTTGCTGGAGCAGGAACCGGACGGCGCCACCGACGAATTGCTGTATTGGTTCTCGCGCCTGTCGCGGGAAAAACGCTTCACACGTGAGCGCCTGGAGCGCCGCGATTACCACACTCATGAGCACCAGGTCAGCCTGCGCTCCTTCGCCCTGCTCTCGGCCCGCGATACCGCCGCCGAGGATTCTGCGAGCACCCCACATGCATCTTGATTTATCCGAACTGTCTCAATTGGCGCCGATCTTCCGCGAGCTGTTCAAGGGCTATCACGTCAGCCGCCGCGACCCGGAACTGTATGCGCAATTATCGAATTTCCAGGATCAGTACCGCACGCTGTTCAAGGCGCTGGGTTTTGAACTGGTCTGCGACACCCGTGGTTTCTATTACTTCGTGCCGGACCTCGCCGCTGCGGCGGTGAACAAGACTGCGCAGCGACTGGCGCTGTTCACCTTTATCCTCGTCGAGCATCTGGCCGACCAGGGGCGCGACCCGGTTGCCGTGCTGGATGGCGGCAGCCTCGGCCGTGATGAATTGCCTTCGCTGCTTGAAAAGTACCGCGACCTGTTTATTCAGGCAGAAGTGCAGACCGTCGAAGAACTCGAAGAAAAAATCATGCGTCGCATGACCCAACTCGGTTTTGCCGGCGAAGAAAACGGCATCTACCGTTTCCTGCCACCGATGCACCGATTCCTCGATGTCTGCCTGTCGGTCCAGCAAGACCGCGATCTGGCGGCCAGCCTGCACAGCGTGCTGCCATTGCCGGTCCCGGTCTTGATCGATGACGACAGCGACGAAAAGCTATTGGAAACTGATGACCCGCTGGACTTGAGTGACTTCGCGGAAGACAGCGAAGAAGACGCGCTGGCCCGCGCCATTGCCGAAGAACAGGAGACCGACGCATGAGCAAGGAACGCTACGGCATTCGCCGCTTTGCCCTTTTGAACACCGCCGGTTACAGCCTCGGCCTGTTCCCGCTGGAAGAACCACTGTCGGTTTACGGCGCGAACAACCTCGGTAAATCTGCCTCGATCAACGCCTTGCAGTTCCCGATTCTGGCGCGCATGTCGGACATGAGTTTCGGCAAGTACAGCCTCGAACAGTCCCGCCGTTTCTACTTCGCGTCGGACACCAGTTACATCCTGGTCGAAGTTTCGCTGCCTCATGGGCCACACGTGATCGGTGTCGTCGGTCGCGGCCCGGGCGGTGGTTTCGGTCACCAGTTCTTCGCCTACGCCGGCAAACTGGATCTGGCCCACTACCAGAAAAACGACACCTGCCTGCGCCAGAAAGAACTGTTCACCAACCTTGAACGTGAAGGCCTCAAAGCCTACGAGCTCAAGCCCGATGAACTGCGGCGTTTGCTCGTCGGCGGCCACACCTCGATTCCGCTCGACCTGACGCTGATCCCGTTGCGTTCCACCAGCGAGCAGAGCCTGAAGACCTTCCGCGCATTGTTCATCAACCTGCTGCACATGCGCGAAATCACGGCAGCCAAGCTCAAGCAACTGTTCCTCGATGCCTTCGAACACAGCTTGCGTTCGGGCAGTGTCGATTACATCGCGGCGTGCGAAGAAGCGTTTCGTGATGTTCGACGCATGGAGCAGGACTACAACTCGCTGGTGACGGCCGGTCCGCTGGTTGAAGCGCTCGCCGCAGGGGTTACCCAGCGCAATATCCTGCGCGGCAAATTGCACCGGATCTCGCCGCTGCTCGATTCCCTGCTGGGCACTTGGGCGGACTACGCCGGTGCACGCAAGGAAGAGCTGACGATTCAGGCCGAACACTACCGCAATGAACAGGACGCGCTGCAAAACGATCAGCGTGGCGGCACACAGGAGCTGATGCGCCTGGAGCGGGAAATCACCGGCATCCAGCGTTGGCTCGGAGAACTGTCGGTACTCAAGCATCGCTTTGCTTTGGTTGATGACGTCAAAGTCCTGGAGCAGCAATTGCTGGCTGCCAAGGACGCGCACGATGAGCTGGCCGGTGCGCTGGCACAATCGCGGCAGTTCAGCGCCGAAGACCTTGAAGAGCGTTTGCGCGACCTGGAGAAACGCCTGAAGTCGGTCAAGCAGCAGCTCGATCACGCTGACAACAACAGCTATGCCCGACTGCGCGAAGAGTTCTCTCAGCAGGATGTCGAACGCCTGATGCGCTTGTTCAACAGCGCGCTGTTCAGCTTGCCGCTGGGCGAGCATGGCATCGCGCTGGATGAAGACGGTCAGTGGGTCAAATCCATGGAGCTGATTCTTGATGGCTTCAAGGGTGAGCGCTTCGAAGTGCCGGGGCTTTCCATCGACCTGTCGCACATCGAACCGCCAGCCCTGCAGGCGCTGGCCGATCGCGCCGCATTGCGGGACCAGAAAGAGCGTCTGGATAAAGAACTCAAGCAACTCAAGACACAGCAAGCCGTCGCGGCCGACCGCGCGGCCAGCAAGACCCAGACCGAAGCGTTGTACCAGCAGGTGCTGGATGCGCAGAAAGCCCTGGAAGATTTCCGTCGCGCACAAACCTTGAGTGCCGAAGAAGGTGACAAGCTTGAGCAACTGGCGCAGATGGAAGCGGCGCAGGACGAGCTGAAACGCTCCAGCGATGCGTTTACCGAACGCGTCCAGCAACTGTCGGCCAAGCTGCAACTGGTCGGTCGTCAGATCGGTGACATGGAAGCCAAGCAACGCACCCTCGACGACGCCCTGCGCCGCCGCCAGTTGTTGCCGGCAGATCTGCCGTTCGGTACGCCATTCATGGACCCGATCGACGATTCCATGGACAACCTGCTGCCGCTGCTCAATGACTATCAGGACAGCTGGCAGGGCTTGCAGCGCAGCGATGGCCAGATCGAGGCGCTTTACGCTCAGGTCCGTCTGAAGGGCGTGGCCAAGTTCGACAGCGAAGACGATATGGAGCGTCGCCTGCAGCTGCTGATCAACGCGTACGCGCATCGCACTGATGAAGCGCTGACCCTCGGCAAGGCTCGCCGTGCGGCCGTGACAGATATCGCCCGAACCCTGCGCAATATCCGCAGCGACTACGACAGCCTTGAGCACCAACTGGCGCTGTTCAACCGCGAGATCAACAAGCGTCAGGTCTCCAACCTGCAGAGCTTCCGCATCGTGCTCGCGCCGAACAAGGAAGCGCTCAAACACATCGATCAGATTATCCACAGCGCCGGCCAGTACGAAGAAGGCGAGACGCTCTCCGTTTTTGACCTGAGCCAAAGTGCCGATCAGGACAACAAGAACGAAGAGGCCAAGGAATACCTGGCACGCCTGGTAGCGGCGAACCACAACCAGCTGGGTCTGAAGGACTTGTTTGAACTTGCCTTCGAGATCACCAAGGTCAATGGTCAACCGGTGATTCACACCGACATCGACGGGGCCGCGTCCAACGGCACGACCATGACCATCAAAGCGCTGACCAACATGTACTTGTTGCTGCACTTGATGGACCGTGACCAGGCCGGTCGCGTGCGCTTGCCTTACTACCTCGATGAAGCTGCTGACATCGACGAGAAGAACCAGGCAGCGCTACTCGAAACAAGTCTGCAACTGGGCTTTGTGCCGATTCTGGCGAGCGTCAAGCCGCAGGTCTGCGCCAGTGTGGCGATTGACCTTGAAGGTGGTAGCGGGCCGAACGGAATCTATATCGATGAAGCGGACTGGAAGTACATCCGTCGTCACGATGAAGTGAAGGCTGTCATTAGCGTTGAAGCGGATGAGGCTGCGCTGGATGCAGTCTGATTTGCGTTAATCGATGGGCGTAAAAAAGGCCGCGATCCAATGGATCGCGGCCTTTTTTGTCGGGCTTATTTACCGAGGGGGATTTTTGGCGCCCAGGTCAGCCATTCGTCTTCAAATTTATCGAACATGGGGAACGTCTGCTCCGGACGCGCAGGATTGCCCATGCGATCGCCATCCGGTGTTGCGAACGCGATGCCGCCCTGGATCAACGTTTCCAGAGATTCGGTGCGCATGGTCGCGCCTTTGAACAGGCCATAGTCGAAACCGAATCCACTGGAGTTCCAAAAGCGCGTACCGCTACGCACCAGTGGCGCGTACTTCGGTTCGATCAGGATATGTATCAGGACGCGATCAGCCGTCTGCCCCAGTTCATAACTTGTCACCTTGCCTACGGTCACTTCGCGATAGGTCACCGGGACGCCGGTTTTCAGCGAGCCGCGACGAGCCGCGCTGAGTACCAGACTCAACCCTGGTTCCTGCTTCACCGCTTCTGGCGGGTTGGACAAGGCTACAAAGTTTTTCTGTGGGCCCAGGTTTTTCAGCGCTGGCTGTACTTCGATGTACTGGCCGGTCACGAGGGTTTCGAGGTTGGACGTCTTGATCAAACCCAACTCCGGTTTGACCACCCAGAACTGACTGCCGGCCCGAGCGATGCGCTCGGGCACCTCGGTAATACGCGCGGTGAGCATCACGGACTGGAGGTCATCGGTCAGATCAACGTCTTCAATCTTGCCGACATCCAAACCTTTGAAACGGACCGGAGTACCGCTGCGCAAACCATCGGCGCGATCCACCTTAATGGTCACTACAGTGCCTTTCTGATTCGCTTCATCATGGTTGGCGAACAGACGGAACCGTGGAATACGCTTCTGCAGCGGCGCTTTGGCTTCAGGGGTTTCAAAAGCGATGCCGCCCGCCATCAGGCTTTGCAGGGATTCGCTTTTCACCTGAATGCCACCGGTCAATCCGCCTGTGAGCGTAATACCGCTGGCGTTCCAGAACCGTGTAGAGGCGTTAACCAAGCCTTCGTACTCTTTCTCGATGTGTACACCGATTACCAATTGCTTCTTGGTTTTAGAGAACTGATAGCTCTGGACGGAACCTACCTTGACCTGTTTGTAGAGAATCGGGCTACCGACTTCCAACGAACCCAGGTTCTCGGTGAATAACACCAAATGCAGACCCGGTGAACGCAAGTCCAGAGGGGGGGCCTTGGGTCGTGCTACGAACTCTCGTTGCGGCGCGGCACCTTTGTCACCGGGACGGATGGCAATGTAGTTTCCCTTCACGAGGGCTTCTAGGCCGGTGATGCCAGCGAGCGAGATCGAGGGTTTGACGACCCAGAACTGCGTGCCGTCGACGAGATAGTCTTCGGCCAATGGGTCCAAAGTGAGTTCTGCAGTGGCAGCAGTCAGGTCCGGATCGACCTTGAGCGCCTTCAGATTACCAACCTGAATTCCTTTGTACATAACCGGCGTACGACCTGCCTGCAGACCTTCAAAATCACTGAGTTTGACCTTGATGCGGATACCAGCCGCAGCCGCGTCGAAGTCTTCGTAGAGACGGAACGGCAAACTTGGATCAGTAGGCGGGCTGTCCTTGCGGTTTTCTGGTGTGGCGAAAGCGATACCCCCCGCGACAATGCTGGCAAGGGATTCGCTGCGCACTTTTACACCGGACAGATTCGCGTCGATGCTGATGCCGCTGGCATTCCAGAAACGTGTGTGTTTGCGCACCAGATTGGCATAAGTGGGTTCGATGAACACTTTGAGTTCAACGGTGCTTTGGTCCTCGGAAAGCAGGTAGCTTTTGACCTGGCCGACCTTGATCTGTTTATAGAACACGGGGCTGCCGCGGTTCAGCGAGCCGAGGCGATCAGCCTTGATCGTCAGGTGCAGACCAGGCTTGGCGTCGGATAATGGCGGTTCCTCAGCCAGTGCCTTGAACTTGCGAGTGGGCTCGCCCTCACCGGGACTGACAGCGATATAGTTGCCCGAAACCAGGGTTTCAAGACCGGTGATACCGGCCAGGGTCACGCTCGGCTTGACCAGCCAGAATCGAGTGCTGGTGCGCAGATACTGCTCCACATCCTTGTTCATCTCGACAGTGGCTATCACACCTTTGGAAGAGCCTTCGTCGTCGAGTTTAAGGGTTTTGACCTTACCGACCGACATCCCCTTGTAGACGACTTCGGTCTTGTTGGCCTGGATGCCTTCACCACTTTCAAAACGCACCAGAATTTCGATTCCAGTTTCGTTGTAAGCCCTCCATCCGAGCCAGCCGCCAATGATCAGAGCGATCAGGGGCAATACCCAAATAGCAGACCAGTTGGAGGCCGGTCGGGTTTTCGCTGTAGGCAAATCAGTCATGGTCGTCGTCCGACTCCGTGTTATCCCAAATCAGTCGGGGATCGAAAGTTACTGCGGCAAGCATCGTCAGAATCACCACACTGGCGAAGGCGATGGCGCCAAGATTGGCTTCAATGCTGGCAAGCCGTCCGAAATTGACTACTGCCACGAGGATGGCAATCACAAAGATATCCAGCATCGACCATCGGCCGATGAACTCGATAAAGCGGTACATCACAATGCGCTGCCGGGCCGAAAGAGGCTGGCGCCTTTGTACGGAAAACAGCAGTAGCGCGATGCCCACCAGTTTGAATGTCGGTACCAGAATGCTGGCGATAAAAACCACCGCCGCAATGGGAATCATGCCGTGCTGAACCAACTGGATGACACCCGACATGATGGTGCTGGGGTCACCTTGGCCAAGCGAGTTGACAGTCATGATCGGCAACAGGTTGGCTGGTATGTAGAGAATCGCGGCCGTGATCAGCAACGCCCAGGTACGTACCAGGCTGTTCGGGCGACGGGCATGTACCAGCGCACCGCAACGGGTGCAAATCTGCTCGTCAGCTTCCTGCTTATTCAACTCATGGCATTCAATGCAAATCAGAATGCCCGCATCAATCGCCCGCATGAGCATCTTCTCCCGATAACGCCTGCCAGATTTGATGAGGCGACATGACGACCTCCAAACAGACCTGGACCAACAACAAACTGATAAAGCACACCAGGCCAAGGCCCACGGTAATAGCTGCCATATCTGCCAGTTTTACAATCGCCACCAGTACGCCCATCAGGTAGACCTCAAGCATTCCCCAATCTCGCAAATGGTGATAAATGCGGTAGAGCAACAAACCGTAACTTCGACCTATATCGAAGCGGATACTCAATAGCACGGCCAATTGGCAGAGTAACTTGGCCAGTGGAATTCCCATGCTGCAGAGGAACACCACGACAGCTACACCTTGCATGCCGGTATCAAACAGGCCAACAACCCCACTCCAGACCGTGTCATGGGACGACTGCCCGAGTAAATTGAGCTCCATGATGGGTAGAAAGTTCGCAGGGATATAAAGCAGCAGGGCGGCGATGACTAAGGCGAGGCTTCGTTGCACGACATTATGACGATTGGCATAGAGTTCGTAACCGCAGCGAGGGCACAACGCTTTCTCGCCGTGTGCGAGTGCTGGCTTGCGCATCAGCAAGTCGCACTCATGACACGCCACCAAGTCGTCCAGTGGTAATTCTGACAGCCCTGAGGCGTCAACCGGATCTGGCATAAAAGACTCTGACTTCGAAAAAGTTGGGCCTATTCTAGTGTTCTTATTCAAAAATAACTGTGCAAATTTGTACCGACGCTTTCGTAGTACTTTCCTGCGGACAAAACAAAACCCCTGTTCGCGTTAGCAAACAGGGGTTTCGG
>NZ_JBYVMF010000062.1:0-2064 GCF_058145095.1 Pseudomonas sp. MDV22-iso1 | reverse complement strand
GAGTGCGATCCACGAACCCCACATTCCAAGCCAATAGCTGACGGCTGATGCTGTGCTCCCGATTTCAATCAGGAGCCCATCGTCATGATGCGTCCCAATGCCAGCGTTGAAAAAGTGTACCTCTACCCAAAACCGGTCGACTTTCGAAAATCCATCGACGGCTTGGCGGCCCTCGTCGAACTGGATATCAAGGTCGCGGTGTTTGACCCCGTGCTTTTTGTTTTTCTAAATCGCCACCGCAATCGGGTCAAGGTGTTGTATTGGGAGCGCAACGGTTTCTGTCTTTGGCTCAAGCGACTGGAGTCTGAGCGATTCAAAACCTCGCCCGACCTCACCGACGAAGCCATTGTCCTGACCGTCCAGGAGCTGAACTGGCTGCTAGACGGTTTCGATCTCTGGCGCAACCGTCCGCATCAGGTTTTGACACCCCGTTTCGTGGCCTGAGCCGGTATAATCCGGGCCATGATTTCACTGCCCGATGATCTTCCTGATGATGCCGTTCTGCTCAAGCAAATGCTGCTTGAGAGTTACGCTGCCCGTGTGCGTGAGCTGGCAGTCAAGGAGGCTTATGCGACCCACATCGTTGATCTGAAAGAACAGATTAAGTTGCTGCGTGATCGACTGTTCAATCGTAAATCCGAGCAGACCGTCGATCCCAACACGCCGCAACTGGCGATGTTCAACGAGCCTGAAAGCGAGCCTCTGCTGGCGGTGGTTGAGGATGCGGATGAAGAAGTTGTTGCTCCGTCCAAGCGTCGCGGCAAACGCAAGCCGCTGTCGGCCGATCTGCCGCGCGTCGAAATCATCCACGACTTGCCAGAGGACGAACTGACCTGCGCCTGCGGTTGCCGTAAGCATGTCATTGGCGAGGAAACCAGCGAGCAACTGGACATCGTGCCGATGCAAATCCGCGTGATCAAACACGTGCGCAAGGTCTACGGCTGCCGTGGTTGTGAAACGGCTCCGGTCACGGCTGATAAACCTGCTCAGTTGATCGAAAAGAGCATGGCCAGTCCAAGCGTATTGGCCATGTTGCTGACCACCAAGTATGTCGATGGCCTGCCGCTGCATCGTTTTGAAACGGTGCTGAGCCGGCACGGTATCGAGATCCCTCGACAGACGTTGGCGCGTTGGGTCATCCAATGTAGCGAACACTTCCAGCCGCTGCTGAACCTGATGCGCGACCGGTTACTGGAAAGCCCGGTCATTCACTGCGACGAAACGCGGGTGCAGGTGCTCAAAGAACCGGATCGCGACCCGACCAGCCAGTCCTGGATGTGGGTGCAGGCCAGTGGCCCGCCTGATCGACAAGTCGTGTTGTTCGACTACACCACCAGCCGTGCGCAGGAAGTACCGCTGCGGCTGTTGGAGGGTTATCGCGGCTATGTGATGACTGATGATTACGCCGGTTACAACGCCTTGGCATTACAGCCTGGCGTCGAGCGTCTGGCGTGCATGGTGCATGCACGGCGCAAGTTCGTTGAGGCGCAGAAAGTACAGCCCAAGGGCAAGACCGGGCGCGCCGATATTGCGCTGGCGATGATCAACAAGCTGTATGGCATCGAGCGAGAACTCAAGGATGTCAGCGATGAACAGCGGTTCATCGAACGTCAGGAAAAAAGCCTGCCGATCTTGGGCCAGTTGAAACGCTGGCTGGACAAGACGCACGCTCAAGTCACACCGCAAAGTGTGCTGGGCAAGGCGGTGCACTATTTGGCGAACAACTGGAGCCGGTTGGAACGCTACGTCGAGGCCGGCCATTTGCCGATCGACAACAACCTGGCGGAGCGTGCGATAAAGCCGTTTGTTATCGGGCGTAAGGCATGGCTGTTCAGTGACACGCCTAAAGGCGCCACGGCCAGCGCGCAGATCTACAGCTTGGTCGAGACTGCCAAGGTCAACGGCCAAGAGCCCTATACGTGGCTGCGCCACGTACTTGAGCGGTTACCACATGCGCAGTCGGTAGCCGACTACGAAGCACTGCTGCCGTGGAACTGTTCGCCAGAGATGCCACGGTAACCTGCTATCCAGGTGCTGGGTAGGTGGGGTTTATGGATCGCACTC
>NZ_JBYVMF010000061.1:0-2413 GCF_058145095.1 Pseudomonas sp. MDV22-iso1 | reverse complement strand
AGCCCTCGAACCCTAAGAGCGAGAACCCAGACATGGGCACTATCAAACAAGACGCCATGCCGGTGATCCGCGACCTGCGCGATTTCGACCAGCACTCTGGCAACCTCCTCGAACGGCTGGTGTTCAACTTCCGGCCGCTGTTCATGCTGCTGATGGCGATCGCTACCGTGGTGTTCGGCTTCATGGCGGTGACGCGTCTGGAGCTGCGGCCCAGCTTCGAAAAAATGATTCCCCAGAGCCAGCCGTACATCCAGAATTTCCTCGAGAACCGTGCCTCGTTGCGCGGCTTGGGCAACTCGGTGCGCGTGGTGGTGGAGAACACCCAAGGCGATATTTTCGACCCGGCGTATCTCGACGTGCTCAAGCAGGTCAACGACCAGTTGTTCCTCACCGAAGGCGTCGACCGCGCCTGGATGAAGTCGCTGTGGAGCCCGGCGGTGCGCTGGACCGAAGTCACCGAAGAGGGGTTTCAAGGTGGTCCGGTGATGCCCGACACCTATTCCGGTCAGCCTGAACAGATCGAACAGCTGCGCCAGAACATCTCCCGCGCTGGCCTCGTCGGCAGCCTGGTGGCCAGTGATTTCAAATCCACCATGCTGATCGTGCCGTTGCTGGACAAGGCGGCTGCCGGTGGTCAGCCCATCAACTACCACGCGTTTTCGCAGATGCTTGAAGAGCAATTGCGCGACAAGATCGAATTCGCTGGCGACAGCGCCGCGCGCAAATCCGGCGTCGAGGGCAAGGGTCAGTACAAGGTGCGGGTGATCGGTTTCGCCAAGCTCATGGGCGATCTGATCGACGGCCTGATCCAGGTAATGATGTTTTTCGGCCTGGCGGTCGTTACCTCGCTGGCGATCATTTATGCCTACACCCGTTGTGTGCGCAGCACCTTGCTGGTGGTCGGCTGCTCATTGATTGCGGTGGTGTGGCAGCTGGGGATTGTGGCCTGGCTGGGTTACGCCATCGACCCGTACTCGGTGCTGGTGCCGTTTTTGATCTTCGCCATCGGCGTCTCCCACGCCGCGCAAAAGATGAACGGGATCATGCAGGACATCGCTCGCGGCACGCACAAGCTGATCGCAGCGCGCTACACCTTCCGCCGTTTGTTCATCGCGGGCGTAACGGCGTTGCTGGCGGATGCAGTGGGTTTTGCGGTGCTGATGCTGATCGACATTCCGGTGATCCAGGACCTGGCGATCACCGCCAGCATCGGCGTTGCGGTGCTGATTTTTACCTCGTTGTTGCTGATGCCGGTGGCGCTGTCCTATGTCGGTGTTGGCGCCAAGGCCGCCGAGCGCGCGCTGAAAATCGACACCCGCGCCGAACACCACAAAGGCTTCGGCAGACTCTGGGATGCGCTCGACCGCTTCACTACGAGAAAGTGGGCCACGGGGGCGGTGCTGGTCGCGGTGCTGATGGGCATTGGCGGTTTCATGGTCAGCCTGAACCTGAAAATCGGCGACCTCGAAAGTGGCGCACCGGAGCTGCGTGCCGACTCGCGCTACAACCGCGACAACGCCTACATCACCCAGCATTACGCGCTCTCGAGCGACATGTTCGCGGTGATGATCAAGACCCCGCCGGAAGGCTGCCTGAACTACAAAACCCTGGTGCTCGCCGACCGTCTGGCCTGGGAGCTGCAACAGTACCCCGGCGTGCAAGCCACGGTTTCGCTGGTCAACGCCGTGCGGCAGATCACCGCCGGCACCTATGAAGGCAACCCCAAGCTCAACAGCATCCAGCGCAACCAGGACGTGCTGAACTACGCCGCGCAACAAGCCTCGGTGAACTCGCCGGAGCTGTTCAACAGCAACTGCTCGCTGATGCCCGTGATCACCTTTCTCAAGGATCACAAAGCCGAAACCCTGGATGCCGTGGTAGCGATTGCCGACAAGTTCGCCAAGGAAAACAGCACCGACGATCGCCAGTTCCTGCTGGCGGCGGGCACGGCCGGGATCGAGGCGGCGACCAACATCGTCGTGCGCGAAGCCAATCGCACCATGCTGCTGTACGTCTACGCGGCGGTGACGCTGTTCTGCCTGATCACCTTCCGCAGCTGGCGCGCCACGCTGGTGGCGCTGTTGCCACTGGTGCTGACCTCGATCCTCTGCGAAGCGCTGATGGTCGCCATGGGCATCGGCGTGAAAGTCGCGACGCTGCCGGTGATCGCCCTCGGCGTCGGGATCGGCGTCGACTACGCGCTGTACCTGCTCAGCGTGCAATTGCACTTCCAGCGCCAGGGTTTGCCGCTGTCCCAGGCCTATCGCAATGCCGTGTCGTTCACCGGTCGGGTCGTCGGTCTGGTGGGCATCACCCTCGCAGCGGGCGTGGTGTGCTGGGTCTGGTCGCCGATCAAGTTCCAGGCCGACATGGGCATCCTGCTGACCTTCATGTTCCTGTGGAACATGCTCGG
>NZ_JBYVMF010000060.1:0-2627 GCF_058145095.1 Pseudomonas sp. MDV22-iso1 | reverse complement strand
CGGATACACCGCCTGTTCACGGCTATACGGATGCGACCACTCGCCCACCAGCTCCGCCGCAGTGTGCGGGGCGTTTTTCAGCGGGTTGTCGTCCTTGTCCAGCGTGCCGTTTTCCACCGCACGAATCTCTTCGCGGATGCGGATCATGGCGTCGCAGAAGCGGTCCAGTTCTTCTTTGGATTCGCTTTCGGTCGGTTCGATCATCAACGTGCCGGCCACCGGGAACGACATGGTGGGCGCGTGGAAACCGAAGTCGATCAGGCGCTTGGCCACGTCATCAACGCTGATGCCGCTGCTGTCTTTCAAGGGGCGCAGGTCGAGGATGCATTCGTGTGCCACCAGGCCGTTGCTGCCGGTGTACAGCACGGGGTAGTGCTCTTCGAGACGACGGGAAATGTAGTTGGCATTCAGGATCGCCAGTTGCGAAGCGCGCTTGAGGCCGGCGCCGCCCATCATGCGAATGTACATCCAGGTGATCGGCAAAATGCTTGCGCTGCCGAACGGTGCCGCGCAGACCGCGCCTTCCTTGCGTTCCATGTGGGCGTGGCCCGGCAGGAACGGAGTCAGGTGCGCTTTCACGCCAATCGGGCCGACGCCCGGGCCGCCACCACCGTGGGGAATGCAGAAGGTTTTGTGCAGGTTCAAGTGGGACACGTCGCCGCCGAACTTGCCCGGTGCACACAGGCCAACCATCGCGTTCATGTTGGCGCCGTCGATGTACACCTGGCCACCGTGGTCGTGAATGATCCCGCAGATTTCGCGGATGCCCTCTTCGAACACACCGTGGGTCGACGGGTAGGTGATCATCAGCGCGGCGAGGTGTTCGCGGTGCTCGATCGCCTTGGCGCGCAAGTCTTCGATGTCGACGTTGCCGCGGGCATCGCAGGCGGTCACGACCACGCGCATGCCGGCCATATTGGCGGTGGCCGGGTTGGTGCCGTGGGCGGACGACGGGATCAGGCAGATGTCGCGACGGTCTTCGCCACGGCTCTGGTGGTACGCACGGATGGCCAGCAGGCCAGCGTACTCACCCTGGGAACCGGCGTTCGGTTGCAGCGAGATCGAGTCGTAACCGGTGGCGGCGCAGAGCATCGCTTCCAGTTCGTCGGTCAACTGCTGGTAGCCGGCGCTTTGCTCGGCCGGGGCGAACGGGTGCAGCGCACCGAATTCAGCCCAGGTGACCGGGATCATTTCGCTGGCAGCGTTGAGTTTCATGGTGCACGAACCCAGCGGGATCATGGTGCGATCCAGGGCCAGGTCCTTGTCGGCCAGCTTGCGCAGGTAGCGCATCAGCTCGGTTTCGGAGTGATAACGGTTGAACACCGGGTGGCTGAGGATTGGCGACTGGCGAACCAGCGAGGCCGGGATCGTGCTGACGATCGACGCGGTGAGGGCGGCGAAGTCTGGCAGCGCCTTGCCGTCGGCCAGCAGGCTCCACAGGGTTTCAACGTCGGCTTGCGAAGTGGTTTCGTCGAGGGACAGGCCCAGACGTTCGCCATCGACGACGCGCAGGTTGATTTTCTGCGCGTGCGCTTTGTCGTGCAGCTTGGCAGTGTTGGCGCCGGTGTTGATCGTCAGCGTATCGAAGAAGCTGTCCTGTTCAACGCGCAGACCCAAAGCCTTCAAACCCTTGGCCAGAATCGCGGTCAGGTGATGAATGCGCTGGGCAATCTGCGTCAGGCCCTTGGGACCGTGGTACACGGCGTACATGCTGGCGATGTTGGCCAGCAGCACTTGCGCGGTGCAGATGTTCGACGTGGCTTTCTCGCGGCGGATATGTTGCTCGCGGGTCTGCATCGCCAGGCGCAAGGCCGGCTTGCCGAAACGGTCCACCGAGACGCCCACCAGACGGCCCGGCATGTCGCGCTTGAACGCATCTTTAGTCGAAAAGAACGCGGCGTGCGGGCCACCGAAACCCAGCGGCACGCCGAAGCGTTGCGCGCTGCCGATGGCGACGTCAGCACCGAACTCGCCCGGCGGGGTCAGCACCGTCAGCGCCAACAAGTCAGCCGCGACCGCCACCAGTGCGTTGGCAGCGTGGAAACGCTCGGTCAGTTCGCGGTAGTCGAACAGGTCGCCGTTGCTCGCCGGATACTGCAGCAGGGCGCCGAAGAAGGCGCTGACGTCGCTCAGCTCGCGCTCGTCGCCCACCACGACGTCGATGCCCAATGGCTCGGCGCGGGTACGTAATACATCCAGGGTTTGCGGGTGGCAATGCACGGACGCAAAGAACGCGTGGCTGCCTTTGTTCTTGCTCAGGCGCTTGCAGAAGGTCATGGCTTCGGCAGCCGCGGTGGCTTCATCCAGCAGCGAAGCGTTGGCAATCGGCAGGCCGGTCAGGTCGCTGATCAGGGTCTGGAAGTTCAGCAGGGCTTCGAGGCGGCCCTGGGAAATTTCCGGCTGGTACGGGGTGTAGGCGGTGTACCAGGCCGGGTTTTCCAACAGGTTGCGCAGGATCGGCGACGGCGTGTGCGTGCCGTAGTAACCCTGGCCGATATAGGTTTTGAACAGCTGGTTCTTGGCCGCGATACCTTTGATCAACGCCAGGGCGTCGGCTTCGCTCAAACCGTCGTCCATGCCCAGGACGCTGGTGCCTTTGATGCTTTCCGGAATGACGCTGGCGCTCA